>JABDRH010000397.1 GCA_013041835.1 Desulfatitalea sp.
CCGATGAACAGTGACATGGTAAAGCCGATGCCGGCCAGGCATCCGGCGCCGATGATATGGCGGGCGGTGACATTTTGAGGCAGCTCGATTTTAAACCATTTTACCGCCGCAAAGGTGAACATGCAGATACCTATGGGCTTTCCGAGAAAAAGCCCCAGGGCGATGGCCACGGCGACCGGATGGGTCAGCGCCTCGGCCGGCTTGAAATCTCCCAGATATAGACCGGCATTGGCCAGCGCGAATAACGGAATGATCAGGAACGTGACCCATTTGTGCAACGCGTGTTTCATGCGCTGCAGCGGGGTTTCCACCTCATGGCAGCTCTCCTCGATGGCCCGCACGGCATCCAGGTGACGGTCATTGAGCAGAATGGAAAAGCCGCAACTGTCCGGTTCGCATTGGAAACGCGCCATTTGCTGATTCACATCCGCGATAAATTCGTCCGTATCGGATCTACCCTTGGCGGGAATACAGGCGGCCACGAGTACGCCGGCCACCGTCGCATGGCAGCCCGAACCGAGAAACGCGATCCACACCCCCAGCCCTAAAAGGGCATAAACAATGGGATGGTGAATCCGCAAGCGATTGGCGACCATGAGAAGCACGATGAAAAGCCCCGCAAACGCAAGAAACCCCCACGCGATGGACTCCGTGTAGAAAAGAGCGATCACCAACACGGCTCCCAGATCGTCGGCGATAGCCAATGCGGAGAGAAACACCTTCAGGCCAAGGGGAATGCGCCGGCTAAGAAGGGCCAGGACCGCCAAGGCAAAGGCGATATCGGTGGCCATGGGGATGCCCCATCCCTTTATGGTCGGCAACCCCATGTTGAACAACGTGTAAACCACGGCCGGCACCACCATGCCGCCGACCGCGGCGATCACCGGAAGCAGCGCTTTGCGCAGCGAAGCCAGCTCGCCCACCTGCACTTCATATTTAATTTCCAACCCCACCGTGAAGAAAAACAACACCATCAGGGCCTCATCGATCCAGTGGGCCAGTGATTTGGTGACGCTTAAGTGGCCAAGGCTCAGGCTCAGTTGGGTATGCCAAGTATGCTCATAGGAGTGAAATGCAAGGTTGGCCCACGCAATGGCCATGGCCGTGGTCAGAAACAAGGGGACGGCACTGGCCACCTCGTTGTCGAAAAACCGTTGAAAGGCATTGAAAACTTCCCTGGTTTGATCAGGGCGTTGATTAGCTGTCATGCTTGAATCCTTTGGTTGAAATAAAACTGAACCCCAAAGTTGCATAAAAAAGATGGCCTACAATTTACCCGATCCTCAAGTTCACCGTTTGTTAAATCCACTGAAATGGTGCCCAAATTCGGGATTTTCAATACCTGCAAGTGTCTATTTCCTGTCGGCCATCTTTTTTATGCAACATTGGGGTAGATCTATGTCCAGCAAGAATTGCCGGCCTGCAACGCCCCATGACGATAGCGCACGGGAATGGATATATTTTGAGGCAATCGGCCACGATGTCAAGCACTGTCTTGTGTTCAGAAACGCTATGCGCAGGAAACATTAGAGAGGATCAGGTCAATTGCAGGCCATTTTTTACCCTCCGGCTTTTGCAGCAGTGGGGTTCAGCATTTGTGCGATAGCCCTTAGCGTTCGGCCCTTGACCATTTCCTGGACATTTCGCCAGGCGTTGGGTTACTATCAGCTTGCTCGCATGTCACAAAATAAATACCAGGTGGGCTCATCATTATCTTAGGGTCTCGGCATAAAATAATTAAACAACCTTGCTTGATCTTTGGTCCATCTGCTGTGTTGCATACAAGGCCGCATATTTCGATATGCAACCAAAGCATACGCCTTGCAGATGAACCAAATCTCGGCGCAATCTGGTTTTTTTATACCGAGACCCTTACATAGATGGAGGTGGTAAGCAATGAAAAGTCTAAAAGCAGCACTTTGGGTTGCTGCTATAGGATGTTTATCTTCCGTTCCATTCATCATATTGCCGTGGTCTGTGGTTGAAAGAATTGCTCTTTGGTTTGGGATTGGTGCAATTCCAAATGACCTGTTGATAATATATTTGTTAAGAGTTTCATGTGGGGTATATGGAATGATTGGCGTATATTTTATCATTCTTGCCAAAAACCCGTTGGGTTATGGCCCAATGTTGGATTTGGGGGCATATGGATTAATCATCTTTGGTCTATTATCATTATTTGTCGGGTGGAGATTGGAGATGCCACTTAAAATCTTTTCTGGAGATGCTTTGTCAGGGTTGATACTTGGAATTATCATTATTGCTCTTTCGTCTAAAGCAAAAAGAACTTTAAATCCAAATGTTTCATAAAGAATGGCCAAAAGGGAGTACATATTTAAAAGTTTGGGGTTAATTCTGTGAACGAGGTAGAAATGAAAAGGATATGTGTTTATTGCGGTTCAAGCTCCGGATCTCGCACCGAATATTTGGAGGCCGCGGCATATTTAGGCCGATGTCTTGCGAAAAGAGGCGTAGGCATTGTCTATGGCGGTGCACAAGTCGGTCTTATGGGGACAGTCGCCTCTTCGGCGCTAAATCATGGCGGCGAAGTTATTGGTGTAATACCCGAGCTGTTTGCTGAAAAGGTCAAGCACAACGAATTGAGCAAGCTTTATGTCGTACCCACGATGCATGACCGAAAGAAGAAAATGTACGATCTGTCCGATGGCTTCATGGCATTGCCAGGGGGAATCGGAACCATTGAAGAATTCTTTGAGATCCTTGCCTGGGCGCAATTGGGTTGCCATAAAAAACCATGTGGCATTCTAAATGTCTTAGGATATTTTGATGGCATCCTTGAATTTGTAAAACATTCGGTTCACCAACAGTTTCTCAAAACAGAGCACCGGGAAATGATAATGGTAGATAAAGATCCGGATGCTTTGTTGAAGCAGTTCGAAAAATATAAGGCGCCAACAGTACCGAAATGGATCGATATGAATTAAAAAACACAATCATTATCTGCAACTGTCTGGTGTGTAGCACAGCTACACACCAGACAGTTGCAGATAATGCGTTATGGCTATTTGATAGAAAAAAGTATTAGGATTTATTATATGGATGATTCAAATATTCTTCAAGCGCTGAACAAAGCGTCATCCTTTGATTTGTTCCGGCTAAAAGTTGCAATTGATCAGCAGCTCGAAAACCCATACCGGCTATCTGAGATAAAGAAATCATTAAGACTTGGTCAAAATATCAGTTATTTCGATAGAACAGAAAACAGGTTGATCACGGCTACTGTAATAAAAATCATGAGGAAAAGGGTGCTGGTTCAAAATCTTCATGACCAAGAAAAGTGGGAAATACCACTTTATTGCATTAATCTTGATGATGTAAATACGGATATAATAAACAGTTCGAAAGATGGGCTTGATAAGAGCCAACTTAAAGTTGGGGATATGGTCGGATTTCAAGACAAATACCATAATGATGTTAACGGAAAAATCATTCGGTTGAATTCAAAAACCGCTACAATCATGACGAATACGAAAGTTCAATGGCGCGTTGGTTATGAATATTTACACTTGATTTATGACATTGAACAAGGGGCCCCTTATTTTATTGAAAATCGACCTTTTGATGAAAAGTAGTATGGTCTGCGATTACTACCATCGAGGAAAAAATGATAAAAAGCCGAAACTTCCAACCTTGCAGTCCAGGGGGCGGAGGTGAATAGCGAAATTTAATACCACGAGGGCACGAAGCCATTTCGTGTTCTTCGAGCCCTTCGTAGTAAAAAATTAAATGCAATCGTCCCGGCCGTCGCTGGCGGATGGGTTGACGCCTTGGCCGGTTAACGTTTGCGGAAGTGAAAGATGCCCCAGGCAAGATGGCTGTTGCGGCCGCCGGTGACCCAGTGCTCCAGGCCGACCTTCATGTTGTCGATATAGGTCTGGCTGACCACGCCGGAAAGAATCTGTTCCTGACGCAGTGTCTCTTGGAGGATACGTTTATAGTGGGTGGTCAACTGCCCGGTGTGTTCGTCGAAGCCTACTTCTTCCAGGCCATAGCGACGGGTGGTTTCACGGTAGAAGCTTGGTGATCCCAGGCTGTCCAAGTGGATTCGGTCGCAAATGGGCTTGAGTACCTGCTTGGGACAGTCGTCGGCCATCATGGGGTCGGTGAAGATAAAGCTGCCGCCGGGTTTGAGCAGGCGCGCCACTTCTTCGATGACGGTTTTGCGGTCCCCGCTGTGCAGCAGGGCATCCTGGGACCAGACCACATCGAAGGTGCTGTCCGGCAAGGGGGCATCCTCGAATGAGCCATCGATGACGTCGATGAGATGATCGATACCTTGAATTTTGTTCATCTCCCGGTTGCGTTGGTTCTCCACTTCGCTCAGGTTCAATGCGGTCACGTGGCAGCCGAAGGTTTTGGCCAGGTAGCGGGCGGCGCCGCCGTAACCGGAGCCCAAATCGATGACGCGATGGTCGGGCCCCAGGGTCAGATGCGATGCGATACGTTCCACCGTGCGCCGGCTGGCGATGAAGATCGAGTCCTCGTCGTTTTCGTACAGCCCGATGTGAATATCTTCACCGCCCCATATGGTGAAGTAGAAGTTGTCCGCATCGCTGCTGTTGTAATACTGCTGGGCCACGCTGACCGGCTTGGAGTAGTTGAAACGGCCCCGGGTGCCTTCGCGGCCCGGTTGATAGACCTTTTCCACCACGTGGGTGAGAAAATCGGGGTCTTTATCATGGCCTTCTTCCTGGTAGTCGCCGTAGGTGTCGATGTGCTGAAACCCCACCTCGCGCATCAGGCCGCGCAGATATTTTTTTCGCAGCGGAAACATGTTCAGGTGGTATACGCTGCCGTCGGAGAAGCGGTACTTGAAGCGAGCCAGCCCTTCATCCACGTACTCAGGTTCCGCCGTGACGGAGTCGCCGCAGTAATGGTATTGGTGCTTGCAAGAAAAGCCGCAGTCCACGATGGCGTCGTAGTTGCGCTGGTCGAGAATCAGCACGCCGTCATGGTTCAGCATGGCATAGAATTCGGCCAGGGCCTTTCTGCGATCGCGTTCGGAAAACAGGTGGGTGAACGAGTTGCCCAGGCAAATCACGGCGTCGAAACGCTCTTTGATATCCCGGCTGAGCCAGCGCCAGTCCGAGTGGACCGTGTGCAGAATGCAGCCGCTGTGGCGTGCGTTTTCAAAGGCCTTGGTCAGCATTTCGGCGCTGCCGTCCACGCTGGTCACATCGAAGCCGGCCTTGAGTAGGCGCACCGAGTGGAATCCGGTACCGGTGGCCACGTCCAAGACCTTTTTGGCCCCACACTCCTTTAATTTGTTGATAAAAAAACTGCCTTCGCCCTCCGCGCGCTTTTCCCAGTCGATCAGCTCATCCCATTTTTCCACGAAGGGGGTGACGTACTCCTCGACATAGTGGTCGGTTTCGCGCACTTCGGTTGGATCATCCCCGAAGGTTTGGGCCTGAGTGGTAACGGCCTCTTGATTCATGATAACTCCTTTTGTCTGATGGGACGGGTTCCCAATCGGTTAATATCGATAGTGCTCCGGCTTGTAGGGGCCGTCCACGGGGACACCGATGTAAGCGGCTTGCTCCTCGGACATGCGCGTCAGGCGGGCCCCAAGTTTGTCCAGGTGCAGCCGGGCGACCTCTTCATCGCGCTTTTTGTCGAGGCAGTAGACACCCACCGCTCGCGTATCCTTGTTCTCCCACAGGTCGATCTGGGCCAGCACCTGGTTGGTGAAACTGTTGGACATCACGAAGCTGGGATGGCCGGTGGCGCACCCGAGGTTGACCAGACGGCCTTCGGCGAGCAGGTAAATGCTGTGGCCGTCCTCAAACGTGTACTTGTCCACCTGGGGCTTGATGGTGGTCTTTTGCACGTTGGGCCACGCGTTGAGCCGGCCCACCTGGATTTCGTTGTCGAAGTGGCCGATGTTGCAGACGATGGCCTGGTCCTTCATGCGGCTCATGTGCCCGGCGGTGATGATATCTTTGTTGCCGGTGGTGGTAACGAAGATATCCGCTTCGGCCAGCGCGTCTTCCACCGTGCATACCGTATAGCCGGCCATGCAGGCCTGCAAAGCGCAGATGGGATCGACCTCGGAGACCATCACGCGGCACTTCTGGCTGGAAAGGGACTCCGCCGACCCCTTGCCCACGTCTCCAAAACCGCACACCATGGCGGTTTTTCCGGCCAGCATTACGTCCATGGCGCGGCAGAGGCCATCCACCAGGGAGTGGCGGCAACCGTAGACATTGTCGAATTTCGACTTGGTGACCGAATCGTTGACGTTAATGGCCGGCACCAGCAGCGCGCCTTGCTTTTGCATGTGATAGAGACGGTGTACCCCGGTGGTGGTCTCTTCGGAGACGCCTAGCCAGACCTTTGCGGCGCGCTGCCAAAAAGTGGCGTCAGCCTGCCGGACCGCCTTGAGCAGTTGAAGGATGATTTTCAGTTCCTCGTTGTCGGTGGGCGCATCCAGGGTGGCCGGATCTTTTTCACCGTCCACGCCTTTATGGATCAACAAGGTGGCATCCCCGCCGTCGTCGACGATGAGCTGGGGGGTGCCGCCGTCTGGCCAGGTCATGGCCTTGAGCGTGCACCACCAGTATTCCTCCAGGGTTTCGCCCTTCCAGGCGAACACCGGGGTGCCGGTGGCGGCGATGGCCGCCGCCGCATGATCCTGGGTGGAAAAAATATTGCAACTGGCCCAGCGCACATCCGCGCCCAGGGCCTTGAGGGTCTCGATGAGAACGGCGGTTTGCACGGTCATGTGCAAACTGCCCATGATGCGGACCCCTTTGAGCGGCTTGCGGGGCCCATATTTTTCACGGGTGGCCATGAGCCCGGGCATCTCCTTTTCGGCAATTTCGATCTCCCGGCGGCCCCATTCGGCCAGGGAAATGTCGGCAATGCGGTAGTCTTTTTCCACCGGGGTGTCACTGCCGGCAACTATCGCCGATATTTCGGCGATGGCGGTGGATGTATGATTGGACGCGTCTGCAATGGTTTCTGACGGCATAAGTTCTCCTCGTAAACGGTTGATTGGTTTGTATGGTGAAAAAGTGAAGTTTATTTCAGGTCCCCTGCGTTGCGGCTAGTGAATGCCCAGGGCGCGGGCGAGCGCATCGGCCTTGTCGGTCTGTTCCCACGGGAAAATATCCCTGCCGAAGTGGCCTCCCACCGACGAATCCCGGTAGGACCAGCCGTCCGGCCGGGTCAGTTTCAGATCCTGGGTAATGGCCGCTGGGCGGAAGTCGAACAGCTCGCCCGATTCCAATTCGGCCTGAATGGCGGTCTCGCCCACCTTCCCGGTGCCGAATGTGTCCACATTGATGCTCAGCGGCTTGGCCACCCCGATGGCGTAAGCCACCTGGATTTCGCACTTGTCAGCCAGACCGGCGGCCACGACGTTCTTGGCCGCGTAGCGGGCATAATAGGCCGCTGATCGGTCCACCTTGGAGGGGTCCTTGCCGCTGAAAGCGCCGCCGCCGTGACAGCCCACGCCGCCATAGCTGTCCACGATGATTTTACGGCCGGTCAGGCCGGCGTCGCCGTGGGGGCCGCCAATGACGAACTTGCCGGTGGGATTGATCCAGAAGCCGGTGTCGTTATCCAGCAAACCGGTCTTTCCCAGCGCCTCCTGGGTCGCCTGAATAAGGTCCTCACGGATTCGCGCCGGATCGATGTCATCCGTCTGGTGGGAAATCACGACATTGGTGATGCGCGTGGGCATCCCGTCTTCGTGGCGCACCGACACCTGCGTCTTGGCATCCGGCCGCAGATAAGGGATATCACCATGTTTTCGCAGCCGCTGCAAGTGCAACAGCAATTGATGGCTGAAGTGAATCGGGGCGGGCATCAACGAAGCCGTGGCGCGGGTGGCGTAACCGAACATCATGCCCTGGTCGCCGGCGCCCTGCTCCTGGAACAGCCCCTGACCTTCACACACGCCTTGGGAAATATCACAGGATTGCGGATGGATACGGCAGTCGTAGGCAAAGGTGTCGCAACTGAAAAGCAATTCATCCCGGTCGTAGCCGATTTCGCGGACCACTTGCCGGGCGATGGCCTCCGGGTCGATGTCATCCCAACCGCGACAGGTGATCTCACCCAGGTTGATCAGAAAATTGGTGGTTACGGCTGTTTCGCAAGCTACCTTGGCGGCCGGGTCCTTGGCCAGGCAGGCATCTAAAATGGCGTCCGACACCTGGTCGCATACCTTGTCCGGGTGACCTTCGCTCACCGATTCGCTCGTGAATACGTGGTTGTTCTGCAGTTTACTCATTGTCTTCCTTTCATTACAGGGTACTTATATATGTTCTTGAAATCAACGGACAATTGTTGGGGACGCTGAATCGCAAGGGAGTTCAAGACAGCAATTAATGTGCCAGCCGATCGCCGTTATCCGAGTGCGCGCCCGTATCGCATTAGAACCATATAAATTAGGACTTGTCACCATCGAAGGAGACGCTGGGCCATTGAAAATGGGTGCCGCACCGAGCGTCCGGTTGGGCAAAAATGAATCGCTTTTATCAGGAAATCCTAAGAAGGTGGGAAATATTTGCTCGCCAAATGAAGCGCCAACGCCTTGGCCGCCGCCGCGGCCCGCCGGGTCTGCCGAGAGTCGGGATTTCGCCTTGCAATGCCGGCAGGTATTTATTATGAAGGGGGCGTCGGCAGTGATATGCAATGGAGCAACTTTCTGACAAGGGTGTGCAAAAATTGCTCACTTGCTGTTGCTCCCCCATTCAAACCATACCGCCGCGTGCCGGCGGTTTTGGAGCCTCAGTCCATGGTTGACGATCCTCAAGAACAGATCAAGATTATATGTGTGGACAAGGGCAGGGGCCTGGCTAGGCAAGTCATGCAGATCTTCGGTGAAGAAAAGATCTGCCTGGCGTATGAACGCAGCCTGGATGAAGTGGTGGACCGTTTCGAGCGCGAAGCATTCGATCTGATGCTTTTTTCCAGTTCCATGACCTATACCGAACCGGACAATGCCCTGGAAATCCTAGACCTGATAACGGCCAAATGCCCTGGCACCCAGATTCTATTTTTCACCTATCCGGGGCGACTCAAGATTGCTCACGAAGCGTTGCGTACAGGCGTGTTTCACTACTCCACGCTGCCGGTTAGCGATGAAGAACTCAAGCTGCTCATCGAAACCGCCATCGACACCTCTCCCCGCCTGGGGCTGAATCTGATGCTCCGTTCCGCAGTGGAGGAGACCACCTTTGAAAGCATGGTGGGCCGTTCAAGCGCCATGCGCCAAGTCTACCGGCAAATCCGCCAGGCGGCGGCCACCGACATTCCCGTGTTGCTCTCCGGGGAAACCGGCACCGGCAAGGAGCTGGCCGCCCAAGCGATTCACGAGTTGAGCGCGCGCGCGCGCGCGCCGTACATCACCGTGCACATCGGATCGTTGCCGCCGGACTTGGTGGCCAGCGAACTGTTCGGTCACGAGCGTGGTGCCTTCACAAGCGCCACCGGCCAGCGCAAGGGCTGTTTTGAAACCGCCAACGGCGGGACGGTCTTCCTGGACGAATTGTCCACCATCGATGAAAAGATGCAGATCAGCCTGCTGCGCCTGCTGGAAAAGTGTGAATTCAGCCGTATCGGCAGCCAGAAGACCCTCTCGGTGGATGTGCGCGTGCTTGCCGCAACCAATGCCGACTTGGAAGACGAGATCCGGCGGGGCAACTTCCGGGAGGATCTCTTTTACCGGCTCGATGTGCTGCATATCGAAATGCCGGCGTTGCGGGAGCGCCACGGCGACATCAACCTGCTGGTGGACCATTTTATCAACGGCGCCTGCGAGCACTTCCAAAAGAGTATCCGCGGCATATCCCCGGATTTCATCAGTTGCCTGGAAGCCTATCCCTGGCCGGGTAATGTGCGGGAGCTGCGCAACATCATTCAGCGCGCCGTGATTTCCTGTAGCGGCGATATTCTGAGCACGGCCCACCTGCCCGAACGCATCCGTCAATACAGGGGCAAAGACAGCACCATCACCATCCGGGTCGGAACGCGCCTGGAACAGGCCGAAAAGGAGCTCATCGCCCGTACGCTTGATCATACCGGCAACAACCGCACCCGCACCAGCGAAATCCTCGGCATCTCCCGCCGGTCCCTGTACAACAAAATGCGGCGCTATGGCCTTTGAACCGCTGCTTCAACGAATACAGGGTTTTCTCCTGTAACGAAATCCGATATGGTGACGCACTTGCGTTTACGCGGCACAATCACCACAAGCGGTCCATGCCCGGTGTGCACCTGCCTTCCGAAGCGCACCGGACCGTGTCGCAGACGCCGCGTTTGTAGTGAAAATGTATCATAAGATTGGAGTCGCTCATGAGCACCGTTCAGGTCACGTTCCTTCCCAACAATGTCGCCATCCAGGTTCCCCAGGGGGAAAATTTGATCCGCGCCGCCATGGCGGCCGGCGTACACATCAACGCTTCCTGCGGGGGCGACGGTGTTTGCGGCAAGTGCCGCGTCATTATCGAGGATGGTGCCGTGGAAAGCGATGCCAGCGAGAGAATCAACACCGAAGCATGGGAGCGGGGCTATCGCCTGGCCTGTAAAACCAGAGTCGCCGGGGATGTGACCGTCCGCATCCCGGTGGAATCGGCCGTGGACACCTCGGCCCTTCAGCGCTCGGCTCCCCGGCGCACGGCCGCCGTGCAACAGATCGGCCTGGACGACATCAAGGCCCAGGGGCTCTTTCTCCCGGCCGTGGAAAAACGGTACCTGGAACTGCCGCCCCCCGACGCACAGGATCATGTGCCCGACGTCACGCGGCTGATCAATCACCTGCGCCTGCACCATGACGAACACGGCATGCAGGTGCCCCTGCCGGTCATTCGCAAGATTCCCAGAGTGTTCAGGGAGCAGGATTTCAAAGTGACCGTCACCCTCGCGCGGCCGGTGCGCAGCTCGGGTAAGACCCTGATTATCAACGTGCAGCCCGGCGATACCACGGCCCACCACTTTGCCGTGGCCATGGATATCGGCACCACTACGGTGTACGGACAAGTGG
>JABDRH010000400.1 GCA_013041835.1 Desulfatitalea sp.
CGCTGGTGGCCTGCGGCCGCGCCGTGACCGAGGCCCTCGCCGACAGCGGCCTCTTTAAAAGCGTGGGGATGGCCGATTTTGCCGGTAGCCTGCCAACAATGATGCATGTCGTGGTGAATCGGCTGCCGCAGCTCTTTACCGCCGAGATGCTTGCCGAACAAGTGACCCCCCGGCTGGCGCCCGGTGCCATTGAAAAACGGCTAACCGCCATGCGGGAAAAGCTGCTGCAGATGGACGGCGTCGGCCAGGCGGCCGTTCTGGCAGCCGATCCGCTGGGGCTCAAAGATATTATCCTGGCCAAACTCTATTTGCTTGCGCCGACCCGGGAGGCCGCTATTTATAAAGGCCAGCTCATCTCCGGCGACGGCCGCCATTTGCTGGTCACGGCCGTGCCCACCGAATCCGGCACCGACACACACTTTGCCAGGCAGCTTTCTCAATTTTTGAATCAGCTCACCTCCAGGCTCACGGACCGCTTTGCCGCACAGGGCATCGATTTTACCCTGACGCCGGTCGGCGCCTATCGGGCGGCGCTGGACAATGAGACCCTTGTTCGAACCGACGTCCAAAAGGCGATCATTTTTACTTCTCTGGGCCTTGCTCTGCTGCTCGCGGCAGCCTTCCCCAGGCCGCAGTTCGGTCTTCTGGCCCTTTTACCGGCCGTGGTCGGCACTTTACTGGCCTTCTTCGTCTTCGCCCTGCTTCGGCCGTCCATCTCCGCCATGGTGCTTGGATTCGGCGGCGCCATCATCTCCATTACCGTGGATCACGGAATTGCTTACCTGCTCTTCCTGGACCGCTCTCAGCCGTCCAACGGCCGCCAGGCTTCAAAAGAGGTCTGGGCGGTCGGGCTGCTTGCCGTACTTACCACCATGGGGGCGTTCGGCGCCCTGATGCTGAGTGACTTCCCGGTTCTGCAGCAGTTGGGGCTGTTCACCGCCCTAGGCATCTGCTTTTCGTTTCTCTTTGTTCATACCGTCTTTCCACGGATCTTTCCTTTCCTGGCCGCCGCGCCATCTCGCCGCCTGATCCTTCCGCAAGTCGCGGATCGCCTGTTTTCCACCAGGGTTGCCGGTGCTCTTGTCGCCTTGTTTCTCTTTGCAGGGATGCTAACGGTCGCCCGGCCTGATTTTAACGTGAACCTGAGCGCCATGAACACCCTGAGTCCTGAAACGCGCGCCGCGGAGGCGCACCTTGCCGACGCATGGGGCAACATTTTCAGCAAAGTGTTCGTCATGACCGAGGCGGGATCACTGGCTGAGTTGCAGAACAAAAACGACCAGTTGTTGTCTGCCATGGAGCGGGAATCGGACACTCGTCTGCTTGACCACACATTTTGCTCATCCATGCTGTTTCCCGGCCATGGGCGCAGCCGGGAGAATTTGAGCGCCTGGCATGCTTTCTGGAACCCTGAGCGTATCGCATCGGTAGCGGCAAGTCTGACATCCGCGGCGGTTGAAAACGGCTTCAAACCTGATGCCTTCGATGCATTCCGCCAGCACCTGGAACATCCTGAAGGCGCTATGCTGGAAACGGGTATTGCACCGGCGTTCTTCCCTGTGCTAGGCATCACCCGTGAAGCGGGCGCTGGTCAGTGGCGCCAGTTCACCAGCCTGACCTTGCCGCCGGATGACACCGAGGAAGGGTTTTACCGGTCTTTCAACCATGTATCGCGTATATTCGCCCCAAACCTCTTCTCGGAACGACTGGGCCAGTTGATGGCGCACACCTTCTTGCGCCTGCTGGTCATCGTGGGCGCAACGGTGGTTGTGCTGTTATTGATCTTTTTCCTGGATATCAAATTGACGTTGATCACCCTGTCGCCTGTGGTTTTCGCCATGGTGTGCACCCTGGGCACCTTGCACCTGATGGGGCGCCCGGTGGACATTCCCGGACTGATTCTGTCCGTTGTGGTGCTGGGCATGGGGATCGATTACGCCTTGTTCATGGTCCGCTCCTACCAGCGTTACGGCGATGCCCGCCACCCTTCTTTCAGCCTGATCCGTTCGGCAGTCTTCATGACGGCCGCCTCCACCCTCATTGGATTCGGCGTACTGGCCGGCGCCGAGCATGTACTGCTTCAAAGCGCGGGTATCGTTTCGTTCCTGGGTATCGCCTATTCGGTGGTCGGGGTGTTTCTGCTTCTCCCGCCCCTGCTCAAACGCTACTTTGAGGCGCCGCGCCAATTGCCGTCCCGCGGCATGGACACACACGCGCGGGTCATGCAGCGGTACCGCCGGCTGGAGACCCACGCCCGTGAGTTTGCCCGTTTCAAGATGCGGCTCGATTCCCTGTTCAGGGAGTTGGCGGAAGGTGCGCACTTTTCCGGGGTTCCGCGCATCCTGGTGGATGTGGGCACGGGGTATGGTGTCCCCGCCTGCTGGCTGGTGGAACGGTTTCCCGGCGTGCGCCTGTTCGGCATCGAGCCGGACGCCGACCGCGTTCGCGTCGCCAATCGGGCCCTGGGCGCCGGCGGCCGGGTGACCCGAGGCGCCGCTCCGGACTTGCCCCAACTCCCCTCACCGGCCGATGGCGCCTTCATGCTGGATATGCACCACTATCTATCTGACGAGCATCTGGCACTCACCTTCAAGGGCCTGCACGACGTCATGGCGCCGGGCGCCCCCCTGGTCTTGCGTTGTGTGCTGCCGCCGCCGACGCCGGGCAGGTTCAAAAAATGGGCGGATCGTATCCAACGTCGCATACGTCGTGTCATGATTTACCATCGGCCGGTTCAGGCGATTCAAGCGGCTTTGGTGCAATCCGGCTTTGCCATTCAGGATACCGCCCCGGCCGGGAGAAATGGGGATATGCGCTGGGTGCGCGCCGTGAAAACCGACCCAATTGCGTCCCATGCGCCGGAGCAGGGCGATGGCCGGTAACTGGTTCAGGAGCGACACCTGGGCAAGCGCTGCCAGGCTGCAAAAAATCGGGTTGCTGTCGCTGCTGATGGCAGTCGTGTTGGCCCTGATCGATCTGACCCTGGCCGCCGTGCCCCTGGTGTTGATG
>JABDRH010000403.1 GCA_013041835.1 Desulfatitalea sp.
TCGATCTGAGGGCTCAAAACCGCAGGAATAGCGAGCTATTTTGAGGATTTTGAGACCGAAGATCGGGCCAAGGTAGCCCGAAGCCGTGATGGATAAAGGGCAACTTATTAAATTGTGATTCCTAAGCTACTGCAAACCCTTGGCAACGCCGGATCTGGGGCCCTCCGGTTTTTGTAACATTAGGGGTTTACGCCACCGGGATGTACACCGAGAATGTACTTCCTTCGTCCTCCCGGCTCTCTACTTCAATTCGGCCATTGTGGGCATCAAGAATGTTTTTGACGATGGGCAACCCCAACCCGGTGCCGATAATGTAACGCGTTTTCTCGTTTTTAACGCGGTAGAAACGCTTGAAGATTTTCTTCTGATCTTCGGGAGAAATGCCCAGGCCGGTATCCACCACTTTAAAGCAAACATATTCACCTGCCATCGCTGCGCTTACGGTCACCCGGCCCTGCTCCGGGGTGTAACGAATGGCGTTGCTGATCAAATTGGCGACGACCTCTTCCATGTTCATGGGATTGGCCAGTACCGGCGGCAAATCGGGCAATGGGGCCAGAACCAGGTCAATGGACTTGGATTGGGCCATGGATTGATAAAAGGCGATCTGGGCGGTCAGGATGCCTGTCAGCTTCATGGCCTGTTTTTTCATGTTGATCAGTCCTGACTCCATTTTGGTCAAATCCAGCAGTTCACCGGACAGATCCACCAGGGCCTTGATCTTTTCTGAGGCGCGCAGCAGAATATCATGCTGCTTTTCAGTAATCTCACCAGCCAACCCATCCAGCACCACCTTTTGCTGCATCAGTACCGAGTTGAGCGGTCCGCGAATTTCATGTGAAACCATGGCCACGAAATCAGACTTCATCTGTTCCATCTTTTTCTGAGTGGTGATGTCGTGCAACACCGTGATCGCACCCAAATTGCGGCCCAACCGATCTCGAAACGGCACGCAGCGCGCGCTCAATATGCGTTCATCAACCGCGCCCTGAGCTTCAAGCGTAATTTGTTCGGTGCTTTCGGAAAACCGTTCGGCTGGCATTTCCAGCGCCTCATCGATCAGAGACAGGATCCGTTCGTCGGACACCAACGCCTGCAATGGTTTTCCAATCGGCCCCTGCCCCCGGTAGCCCATCATATTCAGAAACGCGTGGTTGGCCATCGCCACTTGTTTACAAGTATCTATGGCCATCACACCGCCGGGCAGATGGTTGATCATGGTGCGGATACGTGATTTCTCGTTGGCGATGTCCTGCAAGCTTCGGATGTACTCGATGGCCTTGGTCACCACTAAACGCAAATCCTGGGGCGAAAAAGGCTTGGAAATAAAATCGAACGCCCCGCACTTCATGGCGTCCACGGCATGGTCCAGCGTTGCGTAACCGGTGATGACAATGACCACCGTGTCCGGATGCAACATCCGGATCCGGCCGAGGGCTTCGATGCCGGACATGCCCGGCATCAACAAATCCAGCAAGATGATGTCGAAGTGACGCTGGGCGATCATGGCCAGGCCCTTCTCGGCATTTTCCGCCTGGGCGGTCTCATATCCTTCTTGGCCGAGCATTTTCGAGCACACATGACGAATTCGGTCTTCATCATCTACGATCAAAACGCTCGGGCTGGATACTTCTTCACAAGAATCAATTTTCATATCAATGGGTTGTTCTGCTATTGCCACGGGTCATCGCCTCATGTCGTTTCAGGTGCCACGGGGGAGTGGTACAATTCAAATTCCAGTAAAAAGGCAGTTCCTGCATCATCGGTATGCTTGACCCGGATGTTGCCCCGGTTTTCCTTCACAAGGCCGTACGCAGTGCTCAGGCCAAGGCCGGTGCCTTCACCGGGGGCCTTGGTGGTGTAAAAAGGATCGAATATCTTATCGATATTTTCCACGGGAATGCCGCAGCCGGTGTCTGCCACTTCCAGGTAGGCTTTACCGAAGCGCTTGTCGCGATAGGTTTTCAAGGTCAGCGTTCCGGCGCCGTTCATGGCGCTGACGGCATTGATCACCAGATTGATAATCACCTGGCTGATCTGGTTCTTGTCCACATGCAACAGCATCATCTCATCGGAATAGGCTCGCTTGATGATGACATTGCGAAACATCTTCGGGTCACGAATTAAAACCATGCTCTGCTCGACGATATCATTCAATTGGATGATGTCCTTCATCGGGCTGGACTGGCGGCTGTAAGCCAGCAGATTCTGAACGATCTCCTTGCAGCGCTTGACATCGTCGATCACGGCCTCGACGTCCGCCCGTTCAGTATCATCGGTTGTCATGCCTTCGAGCTTGAGAGTGGCGTAGAACAGGATGCCGGTCAGCGGATTGTTGATCTCGTGGGCCACACCGGCCGCCAGTTGCCCCATCGAGGCCATCTTTTCAGACTGGGCCAATTGAGCACGCGTCTTGCGCAGTTTGCTCTCAACCGCCAATTTCTCGCGCAAATCGGTGTAAATACCGACCGTGGCCACCTCTTCGTCATCCTCGTATATGATTGAAGCGGTCAGCTCCACGGGAATAATTTCGCTTCGGGCGTTAATGATCTCTGTTTTGATGCTGGGCAGTTTGCCTTTGCCCGCTTTCAAGCGGCGCATGATGTCCACGGCCACACCGGCCGGGTATAGCTGTTCGGCGGTAACATGGCTCATGGCATGGCTGTTGGTGTAGCCGAACAGATCCTCGGCAGCCGGATTCATCAGGAGAATGTGGCCATAACGGTCGGCAGCGACTATGGCGATGGGCGAGCCCAGGATCACCTTTTCCAGAAAAGCTTCAGTCTCCTTGAGGGCCAACTCCAGGTTTTTCTGGCGCGTGACATCCCGGACGCTCTCCAAAATATAGGCGACGTTGCCCTCATCGTCGAGAATCGGAGAGAAGACCCGGTCCTCGAAAATCCGCTTGCCGGTGCGCGTCGTGTGCCGACGCATCACCGTCGTTCCTTTTTTCTCCGCAAGAACTTTCGGAAACGGGCACACTTTGTTCGGGCAGGTATGGACCCCGTAGAAAAGCTCGTAGCAGCGCTTGCCCACGATATGTTCCATTTCCACGCCCTGGCGCTGTAGAAAGATCTGGTTGGCGGACAGAATCTTTCGGTCAGGTTTGAGAATCAAGGTCGGAAACGACAAAGAATCAAACACCCGCAAACGCCAATCCAGCTCTTTGTATAGTTTCTCGTTCATTTTGGAATCTCAAACGCGTCCGTCAATAGCTGTTTGGCTTGATCGCCACGACCGGCGGGCACCACCAGGTGAATCGTCGCCGTGGAGCAAACCGCGCCCCATACAGGCATTTTCGCACTGGCCAGAGCTTTCAGCGAATAATCCACGATTCCGTAACGATCTCCGAAGTGAGGCCCCTGAAAGCAAATCATATCCACCAGTTGCGATGCCGCCCAACGGTCAGACGCCAGCAAGGGTTCATCCGACCCAAAAACGCGCAGTTTACTCAATTGGCTACTGTCGCACAACAGGTAAATCCTGATTTGCCCTTTTCCGTCGGCCTGGGCCCACACCGCACGAAAGGCCAGGTCATTTCCGGCCATACGCTGCAGGAAGGCGCCCAGCGCGCTTATCCCATCCATTGGAAAACCGGCACGGCAAAGGTGAAGACCTTGAACCAACTGAAAACCGTAGGTTCGAACCTTGGACTCCCAATACATGGCTATGGTTTCCATCTCATCTCCACCCGGTAAAGCAGCTTGCGGGGCCGTACCCGGATTTATCCGCGGATTACGTCTGGCGCACTTTAAAATCGGCTCTCAATGGCGCCGCGTTCAGCGGCAGTTGAAACTGTTCCAGCAGACTTTCAGCGGCCGCTTCAAGCTGCTCAAAGTCGATCACCAGGGTCAGCGCGGCGATGGAGCTGGCCCAGCCGAGGATGCCGATATGCCGGTTGCTCAGTATCTGCAGTGCTTTTCCCAAAAGGCTGAGATCGGCGTGATGCGGATAGAAGGTCAGCAATCCCACGGCTTCGCCAAAAGCCACCCGCGACTTCAAAACAGCAGACGCGGCCACATGGGCGGCGGCTACATCTTGATCTTCGGCGCAGATGCAGCACAACAGGGCATCGGCACCGCCCGCCGCGGTCATATACGCCATGTTGATATGATGCCGGGCGAACAGGTCACACAGGAGCCCCATCACATCCGGTTCCCGCGAGGCCGAACAACTGCGCACCGCCACCAACGGCTCACTTAGTTTTAGACCATTGATGGGAATCTTTTCAGTCATCGTCGTTGCAACAGATTGGGTTAACACGCCATAAAAATCGTTTGCCCGTTTGCCGCAGGGCCTGCAAACGGGCAAACCGTCTTAAAACAGTTAGGGATGTTGCTACAGATTGTCTTCGACGATCTCCATGAGCTTGTCCAAATCAATGGGTTTGGGAACAAAATCGTCGGCCAGGGTGTTCTTGCCATCCATGTGGGTATAGCTGGTGTTGGGTACGGCATCAGCCACCGCGGTGAGCAAGACGACCACAATGCCCTTGTAATCGGGATCGTTTTTGATCTCGTTGCAGAGCACATAGCCGTTTTTCCGGGGCATCATTACATCCAGGATGACCAGCGCGGGACGATTGGCCTTGATTTTCTCCCACGCCTCTTCACCGTCGTAAGCCTTTTCCACCGAGTAGTCC
>JABDRH010000404.1 GCA_013041835.1 Desulfatitalea sp.
CCTGGAAGCAGCCATGATGGCCAAAAACATTCCACCAGGCATGTTTCGCCCCTTTGCCTGCATGCAGTGGCCTGCATTTCGCTCCAAGCGCTGGCTGCATTGGGTCGCCCAGGCCGAACGGGCAATACAACCCGTGACGGCGCCGGCCATATATGCCGCGGACCAGGATGCCCAAGCGTGTCGACGCCTTCAACGCTGCGTCCGTCAGCATGACCTGCAGGACGCCATAACCGTTCATTGCCGCGATTTTTTCGCGCACGGCCCCCCCAAAGTCGAAGGCCGGTTGCTGTCGCCGGGCCTTGTGGTCCTCAATCCACCATACGGCCGCCGTCTCATCCCGCCGAAACCAACGAAAACGTTATACCAGCGGATCAGCATGAAATTGCGCCAAGACTTCCAAGGTTGGCGGATTGCCTTGATCCTGCCCCACAACCACCTGCCCGGCCACTTGCCGTTCAACCCCACCACCAAAGCCATTATTCATGGCGGATTGCCCCTGACCCTGCTCACGGGTAGGATAGAAACCGCTTCGCGCCAATGAACTCCAATGCTGTAATATCTTTTTCGCACTTGCTGCTCATTTTTTTCCATGCGTTGCCCTGAAGGCCGGCCATCAGCCCTTGCGTACAACATCTCGAAATATTAAGATGAAAGGATGCAAACGCAATGATTCGTCAATGGTTCAAGCGTTCGTGGACAATGGCGACCCAGAAGTGTGGCGATGGATTTAGCAAGACCGGCAATTCGAATGTTCCATGTGGTGATCGTCCTGGGCGCCATAATAGCGACAGCCATGGTTCGACTGTCATGGGCGGCGCCCGCCCCCTCCCTGGTTGAGCAAGTCAGCGCACGCATACAGGCCCGCATCGTCGCGCAAAATCGTTTGACAGGCTTCACCTGCCGCGGTGAACCGATTTGCGGCATCCAATTGCTGCCCCCCTTCTACGCTGCGCGGGCATACCGTCCGGTGTGGCTGGACGCCGCCGGCCTGCGCCCCACGGCCATGGCCTTGATTCGCAGCATTTGTGGGGTGGGTGAAGATGGATTAAGTCCGCAAGATTACCATTTGTCAACCATCAAGCGCTTGAAAGAAGAGGTGGATGCAGACCTGATATTGGGCTCTGACAGCAAGGCGATCCACTGGGCCGACCTGGACCTACTGCTCACAGACGCTTTTTTGTTGCTGGGATCACATCTGTCCGCCGGCCGCGTCAACCCGGAAACATTGCACACCGACTGGCTGCTCTCCGATCAAACAGTGGACATGATGGCTATTTTAGACCAGGCGGTAACCGAGGCGCAACTGGATCAAGCCATTGACCGGTTGCGCCCAGCCCAACCCGCCTACACACGGATGCGCACTGCTCTTGTCACACTTGGTGCTCTGGCGCTACGAGGGGGCTGGCCCCAGGTTCCGCTAAGCGACACCTTGAGGCCCGGCCACCGGCATGCCCGTGTGCTGGCGTTGCGCCATCGTCTGCAAATCAGTGGGGATCTGCCCGCAGCAACCACTTCGGAATCACCCGATCACCTGGATGCTGATCTTACCCGGGCAGTTAAACGCTTCCAGATTCGGCACGGCCTGACCCCTGACGGATTGGTGGGCCGGCGCACGCTGGCGGCCCTCAATGTGCCCATCGAGGCACGCATCAGGCAAATCGAGCTCAATCTGGAACGTTTGCGCTGGTTGCCAACCGCATTGGGTGCAAGGCATATCGCCGTCAATACGGCAGATTTCAGCCTGACCGCCGTTGAAAATCATCAAGCGGTCTTGCGGATGCGGGTCGTGGTGGGGCGGCCGGCACGGCGTACACCCGTGTTCAGCGCACCCATGACCTACTTGGTTCTCAATCCC
Organism: Desulfatitalea sp.; assembly: GCA_013041835.1. Lineage (GTDB taxonomy): Bacteria > Desulfobacterota > Desulfobacteria > Desulfobacterales > Desulfosarcinaceae > Desulfatitalea. Next base: position 1,856 of record JABDRH010000404.1, read on the forward strand.
TATTGGACGATTCCTCATACGATCGTCATCGAGGACGTGCTGCCCAAAGCCGTGGCCGATCCCGACTACTTTGAGCAACGTTCCATAAAGGTCTATCACGGATGGGACGAAACATCCGACCCCATTGACCCCGGTTCTGTCAATTGGCGCGACTACGGCGAGAACAATATGCCTTTCCGTTTTGTCCAGGCGCCCGGGCCGACCAATCCTTTGGGACGAATCAAGTTTATGTTTCCCAATAAATTTTCCGTCTACCTGCACGACACGCCCGGCCGCCACCAGTTCAATCGAACCCGTCGCTACATAAGCTCGGGGTGTATCCGGGTGGAAAAAGCCGCCGCTCTGGCCCATTTCCTTCTCAAGGGCAATGGACACTGGGACAGGCGCCGGATTCAGGCTGCCATTCAAACTGGTGAACGACAGCTGATCCATATTCCCCGGCAAGTGCTGGTACACCTGTTCTATATAACGGCTTGGGTAGATGAAATGGGGGTATTGCAGTTTCGAAATGATATCTACGATCGGGATGTGGCACTGGATCGTGCGTTGCGCACCCGCGATCGAACCACCCTTCTATCGCCGAAGGCATCCATCCGCTAATGCACGCTTAGGAATCACAATTTAATAAGTTGCCCTTTATCCATCACGGCTTCGGGCTACCTTGGCCCGATCTTCGGTCTCAAAATCCTCAAAATAGCTCGCTATTCCTGCGGTTTTGAGCCCTCAGATCGA
>JABDRH010000406.1 GCA_013041835.1 Desulfatitalea sp.
GTATGTACCGGTGGATGATACGCCGCATTCGGGCGCAAAGACGAACAAAATAGGGAGACTATTTCTTTCCTGAACCCTTTCCTGAAACCATGCACAGATAGCGTGTGAAAGGGGTCCTAGGACAAAATCGGATTTTAGGCCTGATCGGTTTTGAGGGTTTCGATCTCTTTTTTCAGATCTTCAATCTCTTGTTTGTACTTGCCTGAATCGTCAGCGCTCTGGGCGATATCTTCATCATCATCGCCTTTTTTCCAGTTGTCTTTCAGCTCATCAAATCCCAGGTAGATGGCAAGCCCGCCGCCAAGCAACAGCATTATGGGGATAGCGCCCGCCAACAGTTGAAGAAATGCAGTGAACCAAACCGTCAGGCCGATAAGCCCGAGTACTGCCGCTACCGAACCGCCGATTAATGTTTTCATAAAACGCAAACCTCCTTCTTTTTATGAACTACAGTTCAAAAATAGACACTTTCAATATACCAAGTCAAAGGAATTTACCCTAATTATGAGAGCTGCGTGAATGAAGCGTAACCCTGCTCCAAAACAAGTGCAATGAATTACCACATGGCTCCGGTGTACGCAAGCCTATTTTTCCCGTTTCACACGATGATCGGCAATTGCAATCATCATGCAATTCTGTTAGCTTGCGAACAGATTTCCATGAACATTCAATGCATCCAACATGTTAGGTGAAAAAAGCCATGCCGGCATCCCAGGAGAGCATAACGCAATCATGGCGAAAGCGGTGGCATCAAGGCATCATGTCGATGCTAAAGGGCACTCACAACCATTTTTTGTTCGCTTTGCCGCCGAGCAAAGGACTCGTCCCATGGCTGCTGGGGCGACTGTTTCGCGGAATTACCATTGACGATTCGCACCTGGCGCTTCTGCGCCGAATGCCACCGAATGCCATTGCCGTCTACACCATTAAGTTCAAAAGCCATTTTGAGTATCTGTGCTACCACATCCGCTATCAAAAGGAGAAGCTGCCGGTTCCCGAGCTGGCCATGGGCATGCGGCCCTGGCTTTTTCACACGGTGACTCATATCCTGCGCAGCTTTCTGGCTCACCTGCACTGGTGGTTGACACGCCGTCAAGGGCTGGACCCTTACATCAATGGATATTGGCGGCAATCCCTGCTCGAAGGCAAAGCCGCAGTACTGCCGCTGGTGGAACGGCACGGCTTCTACCGCCGTTTTGTCAAAGCCCAACAGGATCCGTTGCGGTTTCTCATCGAGATGCAGCAGGCCACGGATCACCCCGTCATCATCATTCCACACCTGATGTTTTTCAGCCGCAATCCGGCACCGGCCATCCCCCGGCTAAGGGACGTCATATTCGGCTCGGAGCAACGGCCCGGCTTCATGCGACGACTGGTCGTTCTATTCCGTAATCCGGCAAAGGTCTTTGTGGAGCTTTCTCACCCCTTGAATCTGCGCGACTTTATCGCGAGCGCCGGATTGGCGGAGACCAACCCGGAGTACCTGGCCCTGATCCTGCGCCGGCGCCTGCTGCTCCAGCACAACCGACACCGGCAGACCATCACCGGGCCGGTGGTCAAATCCCACGAGGAGTTCAAAGAAGAGCTGCTATCCGGCGAGCGCCTGCGTCAATTCATGACCCAATACGCCGAAAGCCGAGACAAGACGATCTACCAGGTGCGAAAACAGGCCGACAATTATCTTGACGAAATCGCCGCCAAATACAACCACTTTGCCGTCAACCTGGCCAGCAAGTCCACCACCTTGCTGCTGAATGCCTTATTCGAAGATATTGTCATCGATAAAGCAGGGTTGCAGCAGGTGAAGGTCATGGCGCGGAAAGGCCCGCTTATCCTGGTGCCATGTCACAAGAGCCACGTGGATTACCTGATCCTATCGGTGCTTTTTTACAATAACAACATGCCCGCACCCCATATCGCCGCAGGGAAAAATCTCTCTTTTTGGCCGCTGGGTGCGATGTTTCGCGCCGTGGGGGCATTTTTTGTTCGGCGCACCTTCAGCGGCGCAGTGGTCTACTCAAAGGTATTCGCCGAATACCTGTTCAAACTGCTTAATGAGGGGTTCAATATCGAACTGTTCATCGAAGGCGGACGCAGCCGCAGCGGCAAGCTGCTCATGCCCAAACTGGGACTGGTCACGCTGCTGCTCAAAGCGTTTAGGGAAGGGGCCTGCGAGGACATGATCTTCGTACCCATCTTCATCGGGTACGACCAGGTGCTCGAAGAAGGGGCTTATCTTGAGGAACTGAGCGGCGGCAAAAAGCAGCCGGAAAATATCTCCCAGGTCATCAAAGCCCGCCGTTTTCTCAAGAACCGCTATGGCAAGATATATATCAACTTCCACGCCCCATTGTCGCTGCAGGAGACCTTGGTCGAAAGCGGCACCAACTTTGCGGAGATGACAAGCAAGGAACAAAATGCGCTATGCCGTCACCTGGGCTGGCGCATCATCAATGCCATCGGCAAGATCAGCATGATCACGCCTCATGCCCTGGTGGCGTCGGCGGCATTGAACAACTCGGCCCCGCGCTTTACCATCAACGAATTGATGCAGGTGGTCGACACCTACATCGCCTTTATTGGTTCCCAGGGCGCCCAACTGACCGACACATTGACCACGGACCCTCGGCACGCCTGCCATCAGGCCTTGGAAAATTATCTGCAACGCAAAATCATAGAACTGCCCGACGGTGAAAAGGGAATGCCGGCGGATATTGCTCAGTACCACCTGCACCCAGGCAAACGCCTGCAATTGGAGTACTACAAGAATAACGCGATTGCCTGGTTCGTTCCGGCGGCCTGCACGGCAACAACCATTCTGGAATTGGACGCCTTTCAATTCTCCAAGGCCGATCTGCATAATCGCTACCGTTTTCTGAACGACTTGTTCAAATATGAATTTGCCTACGATTTGGACAAAAGCCCCGAGATGATAGTGCGTAAAAGCATCAAGGCGTTTATCGACGATGCCATCCTGATCCCGCATCCCACCCTGCCGGACACCTATCAGATAACATCGGCCGGATATCGTAAACTCAAACTTTTTGCACGCTTTCTGCTGACTTATTTCGAATCCTACTGGGTCGTGCTCACCTTCTTCAAGCAGACCCCGCGCAAAGAGGCCAGCGGCAAGGATCGCATTAAGCGCATCCAGTCCCTGGGTAAAAGCATGTATCGCAAGCAGGAGCTGATCTTGCCCGAGTCGCTCTCCAAGATCAATTACGAAAACGGCATCAGCCTGTTGACCAGCAATGGCGTAAGGGGAGCGGAAAGCACCACGCAAATAGAAATGTACGAACAGACCCTACGCAACTTCGTTTACCTGATCAAACAATGAAAGCACTGATTCTCGCCGCCGGCCTGGGCACTCGGCTGCGGCCATACACGTTGCACACGCCCAAGCCACTGTTCACCCTGAACCGGCGGCCGCTGCTCGATATTACGATTGAGCGGCTACTAGCGGCGGGTTGCCGACAGATCGTGATCAACACCCACCATCTGCACGAGCAGATCGACCGTTTCATTGCCGCGCGCCGATATGCCATTGAAGTGCAAACCCGCTTCGAACCGGAGATTCTCGGCACCGGAGGGGCCATCGCCAACATGGCCGATGTCTGGCGCGACATACCGCTTCTGGTGATCAACGCCGATATCCTCACGGACATCGACCTGGCCATGGTCTATGGTTTCCACGCAACGCACGGCCATGCCGTTACCATGGTGATGCACGACGAACCCCGGTTCAATTCCGTCTGGGTGGACAGCAAAGACCGGGTGGCAGGTTTCGGCGCGCAACCGAATGACCGCGCCGGAATGCGCCGGATGGCCTTTACCGGCATTCATGTGCTCGATCCCCGGGTGATTGACTATCTGCCCGCGCGGGGGGCAGCGGACATCATCGACGCCTACGCGAAGATGGTTGCGGCCGGCGAAACCATCCAGGCATTCATTGTCAGCGGTCATCAGTGGGAAGATATCGGCACGCCGGAAAGCTACCGTACGGCGGCCGAGAAACACATCAGCCCCATCGCTTTCGAGCAGGCCACGGGACGTCCGCCCGTGGCGCCGCTTCACAAGGAAAAGCTGCAGGGTGACGGGTCCGACCGAAACTGGTACCGATTTTCGGACCGCCGCACCTCACTGGTCATGGTCGACCACGGCATTCACCCCCACCCGGACAAGCCGGCTGAGGTGGACGCCTTCGTATCCATCGGGCGGCACCTGTTTGACGTGGGCGCCAGCGTCCCACGCATTCATGCCTGGGACCCGTTTTCAGGGCTGGTATACCTGGACGACCTCGGCGGGCGGCATTTACAGGATATCGCGCGCACGGCGGATGCGCCGGTGGTTCGGCAATGGTACCGGCAGGTGATCGACCGCTGGCTGGACATGGCACTGGAAGGGGCCAAGGGCTTCGACACCGGTTGGACCCATCAGAGCAGCCACTACGACCGCAACCTGATCCTCGAAAAAGAGTGCCGCTACTTCATGGTGGCGTTCGTCAACGGTTACATGGGGTTGCCTGAAACTTTTGACGATCTGGCCGACGAGTTTGAAGCACTGGCCCGGTGCGCCCTGGCGGATGCGCTGAATGGATTCATGCATCGCGACCTGCAGTCGCGCAACATCATGATCCAGGGGGAAAAAATCTATTTCATCGATTTACAGGGTGGGCGGTTGGGGCCACTGCAATACGACCTGGCGTCGCTGCTCATCGATCCGTACGCCGCGCTAGGCCGGCAGACCCAAACGAAACTGCTGGACTATGCCACGGCTCAGATCCATATGCGCACCGGCATGGATGAAAACACGTTCAAACAGGGATACATGTATTGTGCCTTAACACGCAATCTGCAGATCCTGGGTGCTTACGGCCATCTGACCCGGGTCAAACATAAGCCTTTCTTCGAGGCTTTTATTCCCGGCGCCCTGGCCACCTTGAGGGACCATATCGCCTTAAAAAGCAACCGGTTTCCAAAGCTTGCCACGCTGGCCGGCACCCTGACGAAACGGCTGTCTAACAAAGGATAAGGAGAATCGCCATGGAGAAAATCAATGTCATGCTCAACGGCCTGCCCGGCAACGTGGCCGGCGTGATCGCCCGGCATATTCAAGCCGATACGCGGCTGCAGTTGTTGCCATACGCCTTGACCGGACCGCAGATCGAAGCCGACCAATGCCATATCGGCGATATGGCGATCGCCCTGATCCGGCCCGATGCCCGCGAAACGCGCATCGAAACCATCAAACACGAAGCAGGCCCGTTTATCAGCGTGGACTACACGCACCCTTCGGCCATCAGCGATAATGCCGAGTTCTACGGCCGCCACCAACTGCCCTTCGTCATGGGCACCACCGGCGGCGACCGCGACCAACTGAGCCGAAACGTGGTTGCTGCAAACAATACCGCGATCATCGCCCCCAACATGGCCAAACAGATCGTTGGCTTTCAGGCCATGATGGCCTACGCGGCGGAAACCTTTCCGAATCTGTTCAAGGGGTATCACCTGACCCTGCGGGAGAGCCACCAGACCGGAAAAGCGGATACCAGCGGCACGGCCAAGGCCATGGTGACCTATTTCAACCAGATGGGCGTCGACTTTACCGCCGAACAGATTGAAAAAGAGCGTGATCCCGAGCGCCAGGCCAACATGTGGGGCATTCCCGCCGCGCACCTCGACGGCCATGCCTGGCACACCTACTCCCTGGTCTCGCCCGACGAGACCGCGCGCTTCCAGTTCACCCACAATGTCAACGGCCGGGACATCTATGGGGAGGGCACGGCAGATGCCGTCTGCTTTCTATCCAAACAGGTCGCCAAAGGGGTAACGGGCAAAGTCTATTCCATGATCGATGTACTGAAAAGTCTGTAGTTCTTGTAAGATTCCGACAAATCACTTGACCTATGTCGCGCATCTCGTTAACTAATCATTCTTATCGCGTTTACGAAAGTTGTGTAATTGAAAGTTTGATAGTGGAGCACGTATCGGCGCACTGATGACATCAGCCCAATCCATCGATATTCTGGAAACCGATCGCCTGCATGTATGGCACCCTTATGCCGCCACGGTCAATCCACTGCCGGTCTATCCGGTGGCCTCGGCCGAGGGGGTTCGGCTGCGGCTGGCGGACGGCCGGGAACTCATCGACGGCATGGCCTCGTGGTGGTGCGCGGTGCACGGTTACAACCACCCCGTGCTCAATGCCGCCGCCACCGCCCAGATCGACCGGATGGCCCATGTGATGTTCGGCGGACTGACCCACCAACCGGCGGTGGAACTGGCCGCCTTGTTGTGTGACATCACCCCCGGGGGACTGAATCGCGTCTTTTTCTGCGACTCGGGGTCGGTGGCGGTGGAAGTGGCCATCAAGATGGCGCTCCAGTTCTGGGTGGCCGGCAAACGACCGGAAAAATCGCGTCTGCTCACCATTCGCGGCGGATACCATGGCGATACGTTCGGCGCCATGGCGGTATGCGATCCGGTCACCGGCATGCACGGCATGTTCCGGGCCAACCTGACCCAGCACCTGTTTGCCGACCGGCCCGGCTGCCGCTTCGACGCCGACTGGGACAACGGCGACACCACCAGCATGGAAACCCTGCTGGCGGTCCATCACCATGAAATCGCAGCGGTGATTCTGGAGCCCGTATTGCAGGGCGCCGGCGGCATGTGGTGCTACCATCCCGAGTATCTGCGACAATTGCGCGCCTTGTGCGACCGATACGATGTCCTGCTGGTATTCGATGAAATCGCCACCGGCTTCGGCCGCACCGGGTGCCTGTTCGCCGCCGAACACGCCGGGGTGACACCCGATATCCTGTGCCTGGGCAAGGCGCTTACCGGTGGATATATGAGCCTGGCCGCCACCATGTCCACCGGCCGGGTAAGCGACGCCATTTCCGGCGACGGATCGGCCCCTTTCATGCACGGCCCCACCTTCATGGCCAATCCCCTGGCCTGCGCCGTCGCCCTTGGAAGCGTTCGCTTGCTGCTCGAATCGCCCTGGGAACAACGGATCAGTGCTATCGAGACCCAACTGAAACGGGAACTTTCGGCCTGCGCCGGCTTGCCCCATGTGGCGGATATCCGCGTCATCGGCGCGGTGGGCGTTATCGAACTGGACCGTCCGGTGGACATGCGCGCCGCCGTGCCGCGATTCGTGGCCCAAGGGGTTTGGATCCGGCCCTTTGGGCGTCTGGTTTACATCATGCCGCCGTATATCATCGCGCCCGAAGAATTGTCCCGCCTCACCACGGCCATGCACACAGTGGTCGCCGATGCGTCGTGTCTGGCTCAAAGCGCAACATGATGGAAACCATGAGCACTAAATTCAACTTTCTGACCCACGAACTGGAACAGCGTCAACGACAGCAGCGGCTGCGCACCCTGCAACGCACCGATCCATGCGGGCGGGCGGTCATCTCCGTGGCCGGACACGCCATGGTCAACTTTTGCGCCAACGACTATTTGGGACTCGCCCACCACCCGCTCATCGCCGAGCGGGCCGTGGCGCATATTCAAAAATACGGCACCGGCGCAGGCGCCTCGCGGTTGATATGCGGCAACCTGGGCTACTTTGAACCGGTGGAGACCGAATTGGCGCGTTTGAAAGGCACCGAGTCGGCCCTGATTTTCAACTCCGGATTCCAGGCCAACGTCACGATCTTGCCGACCCTGGCCGATCGACAAAGCCTGATCTTTTCCGACCGGCTGAATCACAACAGCCTTATCCAGGGAGCAAGACTGGCCCGCTGCCGGGTGGAGATTTTCAACCACAACGACATGGACCATCTGGCCCACCTGCTCGAACGTTACAGCAAACGTGACTACTCACGACGGCTTATCGTCACCGAATCGATTTTCAGCATGGACGGCGACCAGGCGCCGCTGGATAATCTCGTCCGCCTGGCCCAGACCCATGACGCCATCCTTGTGGTGGACGAAGCGCATGCCACGGGCGTGGCCGGCCCTCGGGGCATGGGATTGGCCTGCGGCCGGGGGGTCGATGTGATCATCGGCACCTTCAGCAAGGCATGCGGCGCCTTCGGCGCTTACGTCGCCGGTTCCCGGAAGTTGTGCGACTACCTGGTCAATTGCTGTCCGGGACTGATCTACTCCACGGCCCTGCCGCCAGCGGCCGTGGGTGCTATCGCAGGGGCCCTGGAGCTCATTCCGAATATGGAAGCCGAACGTCGGCAACTGCGCGCCCATGCCGATCACCTTCGCACCGCCCTGCAAACCCGCGGATGGGACTGCGGACAGTCCACCACCCAGATCGTACCGGTCATCGTCGGCGAAGCATCCGACAGTTTGATCCTCGCCAAACGACTGGCCGCGAACCAAATCTTTGCCCAGGCCATCCGTCCCCCCACGGTGGAGGAGCATCGCGCCAGAATCCGCCTGGCCGTATCGGCTTTGCATGAACGGTCGGATGTCGACCGGGTCATCGACACCCTGGGTTACAAAACGTCCACCGCAGACCATGAAACGCCTTAAACTGCCGCCCAGGCTATTCATCACCGGCACCGGCACAGGCATCGGCAAAACCATGATGGCGGCCATTCTCATGGCCGGCACCCGGGGCCTCTATTGGAAGCCGATCCAAAGCGGCCTGGACGAGATGACCGACACGGAGTGGATCCGTGACGCCACCGGCCTGCCGCAGCACCACTTTTGGCCTGAAACCTACCGGCTGACCCAACCGCTCTCCCCCCATGCCGCAGCCCGGATCGACGGCATTGCCATCGATCTTGCGGCAATGACGCTGCCCGATCCGGCCCCGTCCGGGCATCTTATCGTGGAGGGCGCCGGCGGCATTATGGTGCCGCTCAACGATACCGCTTTCATGCTGGACCTGATCGCCCGCCTGAATCTGCCGACCCTGGTGGTGGCCTCCAGCCAACTGGGCACCATCAACCACACCCTGCTGACCCTGGACCAGTTGAAGCGCCACGGCATTGAAATCACCGGCGTGGTGCTAAACGGTCCGCAACACGATTCCAACCGCCACGCCATCGAATACTATGGCAAAACCAAGGTGGTGGCGCAGATCGAACCCTTGGCTCAGGTTGACGTGGCGGCGCTATCAAGGATCTTCGACGCAAACTTTACCACCGGTCTGCCGGCTGCTTAGGGCTCGCGCAAAAATTAAAGAATATCGAGATATTCAGTAGAACAAATTCATCCTGGCAAACAGCTATACTGCTATTGACAAAAGAGACAAAAACGACTAAAGACCGGCCGATATGCACGTACACGGCCGCTGACCCGCATCCTCCATCTATTTGCTTCTTTTCTTCCTCATCCTGCCGCGGACAACTTATACTTCCTGTTTGCGTGTTCAACTATTCGCCACTTATGAAAAGGAGAAAAAGACATGCCCGGACAAGGAAGAATCGGAGATAAAGCCCTCGGCATCGACGCCCACAACTGCAACGCCTGCCCCCACGTCGTATCAGGGCCGGCCACCGAAGGGGGCGACACCGTCAGCGTCGAAAGCAAACCCGCGGTGCGCAAGGGAGACAGCGGCGTTCACACGGCCTGCTGCGGCAAAAACAAATGGACCGCCGATGGCAGCAGCCAAACGGTTTTCATCAACGGCAAACAAGCCTTTCGCAAGGACGATGCAACCGACCACTGCGGCGGCCAGGGCACCCAGGTCGAGGGCAGCCAGACGGTCGACGTAGGCAACTCCCAGGCCAGCGGATTTATAAAAGCGGCCAAGAACCATGCCCCCTTTGTCTGCGACTGCGACCAGTAAGCGATGAGCAAGATACAAAGGACCTTAACCCCAAAACAGAACAGGACCCGAACATGACCCCCGACGCCCTGCTGCGCCTG
>JABDRH010000033.1 GCA_013041835.1 Desulfatitalea sp.
GCCCGGAGCTAAGGTCCGCCTTGAGGGCCTCGATCACGGGCAAGGCAACGCCGCCCAAGCTGTCGTACCCTTGGTCCGGCCGGTATACACGGAGAAACAGGCCCAGTGTTTCCACGCCGGCGGGAAGCACCATGACGTTTTTGGCGTCCGCGGGCGCGGGCACGCCTTCCTTGACCAGGTAAAGGGTGTAGGAGCGGTCTTCGGCGTCGCGGCGCTGGTCTGGATCAAAAGGATTGATGTGCCCGGTGTCCGGCTGGATTTCGATGTCCGCCAGAGCCGCAAAATCCGTTGCGTAGAAATAATCGTACAAGTTAAAAGAAAAATAGCGTGCATGGGGAAATTGGCCTGTCACCTTGAGAAGGTCGAAATCACCAGAGTCCGGCTTGAACACAAAGGTGTCGTAGCGGGAGCAGGTGTCCGGGAAAGCGGGCGTGAGGCGGAAGTCCCCGGGGAAAGCGGTCCAGGGCGACTGGGCGAAGGTTCCTTGGACCAGCTCTGCGTGGGCCGGGTTCGAAAGGAAAACGCTAAGAATCAGGATAACCGGTAGCAATGTTTTTGCCATCTGAAGTGTTTTCATGCTTGCCTCCATTAACTTGGCATTTTTATTTTTAATACATGCAAGTGCCTATTTTCTTTCGGCCATCTTTTTTATGTAACATTGGGGCTTATTTTCCCGCAGTCAGAATGAATCCCGTTTTCTGACTAAAGTGATTCCATCGGCTATGGGCAGCAAACTGATGTCCACGCGGCGGTCTTGATGGCGATTTTGATTGAACTGCCGGATGGCTACGGTTTCACTATCCGTGTGGGACGGATCGAAGACGTATCCTTTCCACAACACATTGTCCACCATCATCAAACCACCGGGACGGAGCAGCGCCAGGGCGCTTTCGTAATATGCCTCGTAGGATTCCTTGTCCGCGTCTATGAAGGCAAAGTCGTATGTACCGCATTGTCCGTCGTCAAGCAACATCGTTAACGTTTCAATGGCTGGTGCGATCCGTAATTGGATCTTATGAGCCACATCGGCGGCCTGCCAGTACCGCCTGGCCACGGCGGTCCATTTCGGATTGATATCACAGGCAACCAGCCTGCCGTGATGCGGTAGCGCCGTGGCGATACATAAGCTGCTATATCCTGTGAATACGCCGATCTCAATGGCTTTTTCAGCGCAAATGGCCTTTATGAGAAATGATATGAATTGGCCTTGCAGCGGCGTGATTTGCATCACGGCATTCGGATATGCGGCGGTCTCTGCCCGCAGTTTTTTCAACAGGTCGGGTTCTCGCAGAGAAACGGCTGTCAGGTAGTCCGATAGATCGGTATCGATAACTCGGTTGGTCGAAGACATGGCGTTATATATAATCCTTTATTTTGACAAGAACCTTACAGTTCTCATTTAGAATTCTTTCTTTTTCATAAAAAAGTTCACAAAGCTGATCCAGGCCTTGAATGATGTTGGTTACAATGCTGCCGGGAGATAGTTTGCCGTGCTCGTATAGCGCCAATATTCTGGAAAACGCTCCGCCCAAATGTCCGCGGCTGCCGGAAATGGAAATTTCGTTGGTAATCATGTGATCCACATGGTCAATGGAAAAGGCGCCTCCACTGCGGGCCAGCAGCACGATGCTGCCGTTGGGTTTGATTTTCGGAAGGGCGCAATTGATGTTTTCAAGCGCACCGGAGGCTTCAAGCACAATGTCTATTTGCAGGGGGTCGGATTCAAAGAATGCGGCTTGGCTATAAACATAATCGGCCCATTTGCGGGCGAATTGCCTGCGGAACGGGACCGGTTCGACGATATGGACCTGCGAGGCGCCGAAGGCCGCTTTGCTGATCATGGCGGATAATATGCCTATCGGTCCGGCACCGAAAATCAGGACGACGTCTCCGGGCATCATGTTCGCGTTTCGGCAGGCGACATAAGCCACGCTGGCCGGTTCTATGCACGCCAGCGCCTGAAGATCTTCTTCACTTTTTATCAGCGCTGTAATGTCATGGGCGATCATGCCCGGGATATCCACGATCCCGCTGAAAACACCGTCCTTTTCCAAGCCCAGCAATTTTGCGTTGATACACTGATTGAATTTGCCCGCTTTGCATGGTTTGCAGCTATGGCATACGACGATCGATTCCAGGGTGACATAGTCGCCCGGTTTGACATGGTGGATATGGGGGCCAACCTGGATAACCCTGCCGACACCCTCGTGGCCCATGACGCGGCCGCGCGGTGGTATCTGACAGGGTGCGGAGCAGGAGATATAGCCGGTTTCCGAATGGTTGGTCAGCAGATGCGTATCTGTTCCGCATACGCCGGCATACAGCATCTCCACGCGGATTTCATTGGGTTGCAGCCGCTGTGATATTCGCGTTTTTACCGAAACTTGAGCATTGCGATAAATCTGATGCGGGCCGGGAACCGCTACGCTTTCCATTGGCGCATGGTCCGCGTTTACGACCAGCACTTTTGATTGCACCGGCAATGGTTCTGGCGTGTCATCAAAACGTCGTTTTGGATGGATGTCCGTTACGGCGCCGCTATCTGGAAGGACAAAAGAAGGTTCCGCAAATACTTTGTTCATGGCAATCCGACCTTTTCGTAGTTAAAGTGCAGGAATGAAATAATTCCCCCATTTTACTTGTCTTTGCGTCCGTCTACTGCGTTACATCCGACGGCGGATGTGGCTTGTACACGAACCCAAATCCGGCGCAACTGGGTGGAATAATTTCTCTCCTACACCCTTATTCGGTTTGTTTTCTTCTGTCTGAGGCCAGGACGATGAAAATGCCGATCAAGGGTGTGAGGGCCATGGATGCAAAGAAATATCCCCAAAAGCTAAATTTTCGGTTATGCCCGAACAATGCGACCAGAAGGCATGCTAAAATATAGAATAGTAAAAACTGCGGCATGTTTACTCCTCCATGTATTCGAACCGGCCGTTGCGAACTTGTTTGAAATACAGTTGCTTTTCGCTAAGTTCGCCGTTGGGTTCAAATGTGAAGTCTCCGGTGACGCCTTGCCAATGCTTTGTAAATCGCAAGGTGGCGCTTACGACAATGGGAACGGTTGTGTGACTTTTGTTAAAGGAAAAGGCAAGGAGTTGTATTGCGTCGTAACCCAATGCATCCCAGGTTTCAGGTTCTGTCCGGAATCTGGCCTTGAATTGCAGAACAAATGCCTTCACGCGGGGCGCGTCGGAAAATGGATTGAAAACAGAGGGCACGACCGTGCCGTTTGCGGCGGGCCCGGCAATGGTGGTAAGGTCGGATTGATCCAGACTGTCGCCGGCGATGATCGGTTTTGGCAGTCCCATTTCGTGGAACTGTTTGATCACGTCAGCGGCATTGGGCATTTGGCCGGCAAGAAATACGGCGTCAAAGTCAGTTTTGGACAATCCGTTTATCAGGGGCCTGTAATCGGTCTGCCAATTGAAGTAGACCTTGTGTTCAACGATCTCAAGTTTCAGATCCACGGCCGCAGTGTAAAAGATATCCGCCAGGCCGGTTCCGTAAATGCTATTGTCATCCAAAATAACGATTTTTTGGTAGCCCCTATCATGGGTGAAACGGGCCATGTGCCGGCCAATCATGGTATCGGAGGGGACAATCCTGAACACATATTCAAAGTCGTGGGAGGTCAGGCAAGGATTGGTGGCGGACGGCGCTAGAAATATAATGCCGTTTTCTTCATATGTGATGGAGGCTTTGATTGCCTCGGTGGAAGTGTAATGGCCGATCACAGCGACAATGTCCCGGTGTTGGGCAATTTTTTTGGCAACCTCATGGGCACTTGCATCGATGGTGTTGTAATGCACGGTATTGAGTTCTTTGCCCATGATACCGCCGGCCTGATTGATTTGCTCAACGGCCAGGGCAATGCCGTTGAGCAAGGAGCGATTGTTGCCTGCCTGGGGCCAGGCAACGGCAATAACGACGGGGCCTTCTTTTTTCGCGGCAATTTGAGCTCTTTGCTGTTTTGATTTTTGGTAGGAATTACAGCAAATCAGTGCAAGAAGCGTAAGAAAAAGAATCGCCGGAATAGAAAGATATCTTGAAAGCTTTGGCGTGTCGGGTCGCATCACTTTTTTGTATCCAGGATAATCGGAAGCCCTTTTTCTCCCCCACCGATAACGATGACCTTGGCGTTTTCAGACTTGGACAACTCGAGTGTCGCGGTAACTCCCTTCCATGTCAGGATTTGGTCTGAAAGAGATGCCTCAACAGTTTTGTTGTAATCGTGTATTCCCTGGGCTTCGATGCGTTTGCGTTGGGCTTCCTTATGTTCCCTTTGTAATTTGAACTCATATGCTTCGGCGAGCTGTTTTTGCTCCAGCTTCATCTCGATGGCTTGCTGAATATAGGCGGGCAGCTCGACTTCGGTGATCATCACGTCGTCCACCTTGACAAATCGCTGGGATACCTGGTTGAGGGACTCGTTTACGACTTTTTGCACGATGGCTCTTTTGGTGGAGTATACCTCCTCGGCTTCAAAATTGCCGATCAATGTCCGCAACACGGCTTCGACTTCAGGTACAACGACTTTCTGGAGATAATCGGGCCCCACGGTCTTGTGCAGCACACCCAACAGATTATATTCGGGCTTATAGCGGATGGTGAGTGATAACTGTATTTTCAGCCCTTTCCTCGTCAGCGCGTACATTTTGTGCGGATATACCTGGTAGCGCACGGTATAAATGGTCATAACGTCCCACGGGGCAATAATATGAAATCCTTCCACGTAGACTTTATCGGTGACTGTGCCGCCGCTGAACCTGCGATATAAAACCCCGCCTTCGCCCGACTGGATGGAGATGAAAATATGGTGCCACAGGTAGATCACCAGAAACAAGAAGATGAGCAGGAACAACAAAAAAAATGGCAGATTGTTTTTAAACAACGCGGCAAATCGTTTGTGCAACTTCTTTTTCATTTAGGCCCCACTCATAATTTTGCCGTATTCCATTTTAATAATTCGATCGGCAACATGAAAATAGCGATCGTCGTGGCTTGAGCAGATTATGGTTTTGCCCTCTGACTTGAGCGCTTTTAGCAGAACTTCATAAAAATAGTTTCTGAATTCAGGATCTTGATCAGCAGCCAGTTCATCAAATATCAAAACATGCCTGTTTTCCATGAGCGCATTGATCACGGCAAGGCGTTTTCTTTGCCCGGTGGAAAGATTGATCGTGCTGAACTTGCCCTCGCTGTAGCTGGTTTTGTCAAACAACTTCATCATGCGAAACAGGGCATTGACCTTTTCTACATCGACATCGGTTAGGCCGTAGAGTCTGTCAAAGAGATGAAACTCAGTGAAAATGGCGGACATCATGTTGCGATAATGATCGTAATTGTGTTGGTTCACCATCATGCCGTTGTACAAGACATTGCCTCTATCCGGATAGTACAGCCCTGCAATGTTTTTGAGCAGGGTCGTTTTACCCGATCCGTTTCCGCCGACGAAAAAGATGATCTCGTTGGCGTCTATCTTCAGATCGATGGGGCCGATGGAGAATCCGCCGGCGGTCATGGGATCTTCGTATTTGAAATAAAGATTTCTCAATTCTATCGACTGGAAGGCATGGGTGCTTTCGAACGGCTCAGCCGGCGATGTGGGTTCGAAATCTGCGGAGGCATCCAGTTTTTCTTCAAGTGATTTGAGTCTGAAAATCGCAAAATTGGCTTTAACAATAATGGGGACCGAGGCAACGATGGTGGCGATGGGCCCTAAATTGAAAAGGACGATCATGGTGATGCTCATGACTTTTTTCGGTGGCGTACTGCTGATTTGCGGGAGAAGGAAAACAATGGAGGCGATCAGCAGAAACCAGAAAGACTGCGCATAGATTTGATTGTTTAAAAATTTTGATTCGGTCCTGAGTTTGAGGGCTTTCAGTTCATTGGAGATCGGCTTCAAATAGTTCTCAAGAATATCAGTGCATCTGGCGTCGTGCATTTTGATTTCCGTGAAACCATCGATGAGATGATCTAACATTTCAAAAAATTCGTTCTCCTTGGCAGAGGATAAAATTAGTTCTTTTTCGATTTTTTTTTGATTGTGCAGGTAGCCGACGGCCGAGCAAAGAATGAGAAAGGTCGCGATCCAGAATGCGGTTTGGGATATGAAAGCCAGGTAGAGGGAAGAAAACAAGAGCATGAGTGTCGAAGATGCGCAACTGACAACCAGTCGAGATGCTTCGAAAATGATTTCCGTATTTTCCGACAGGGTTGTGTAGATAAGGTTGTGGTCAATTTTTTCAAATGATCTTAGATCCGCTCGTTTGATTTTACCGGCAATGGTGGTGTTGGTTTGATTGATGCGGCCGCGGACATCTCGTGCGGTTTGCGACATGGCGTATTTGAAAGTGATGGTGTAAATACCGACACACAAAAGATACATCGCCAGGTAACGGATGTTCATTTGGGCGTAGTCCTGTGCGGCCGCTGTGACGATTACGATCGTCAATGCATTGGCCACGCCGGAAACAGCGGAGGCGGTAAAAATCCTGGGTCCGTTGGATTTGGCGGCATCTTTCAGAAATGTGAGTATTTGCGGTGTCATAACCGGTTTCCGCCTCAACTTCCAGGACAGATTGCTTGTGGCTGGTTTGTTGTCTAATTAAAAGATATGCCGAGGGATCGCGCAAAAATAAATTCACATTTTAACCATCGCGACTTCGGGGCATCTGGGTGCGATCGTCCGACTCAAAAGCTCAAAATAACTTAGGAATCACAATTTAATAAGTTGCCCTTTATCCATCACGGCTTCGGGCTACCTTGGCCCGATCTTCGGTCTCAAAATCCTCAAAATAGCTCGCTATTCCTGCGGTTTTGAGACCTCAGATCGAACCAAGCCAACCCAAATCCGCGCGCCTAAATGGGCAACTTATTAAATTGCGATTCCTTAATGTTGCAGCGGGTTTAAGCACTCAGGGCGAACCAACAACGCTCAAATCCGCGCGTG
>JABDRH010000414.1 GCA_013041835.1 Desulfatitalea sp.
GGATGATCGGGACCCTGCCGGCATGACCCGACTGCTCGATCGTTCTTTGGAACGGCTCAAGACCGGATATATCGACCTGTACTTTCTCCACGGCATGCGCAAAATAGACGAGCTTAACGAGGGAACCCGCAAATGGGCCGAAAAAGCCAAGGCCGATGGTAAAATCCGGCTTTTTGGTTTTTCGACCCACCGCAACATGGCCGAACTGCTTCAAGGGGCCGCCAAACTGGGCTGGATCGACGGCATCATGCTCACCTACAACTTCCGCAACATGCATACTGAAAAGATGCGCGCTGCCGTGGATGCCTGCGTTAAGGCCGGCATTGGTCTGACCGCCATGAAGACCCAGGCCGAAACGTCATGGTACGATTTTAGCCGATCCACCCGAGAGGGCAAGGCGCTGGCCGAGCAGTTTGAGCAAAAGGGGTGGACCGAAGCGCAGGCCAAACTCAAAGCCGTTTGGCAAAACCCCCATATTGCCAGCATCTGCTCCCAGATGGACAGCATGCGTCTGCTCAAAGCCAACTCGGAGGCCGCCGCAGATCCCACCCCCCTTTCCAGTGAGGCGTCGCATTTGCTGGAACGGTACGCGATGGCCACGGCCGGTCATTATTGCATGGCCTGCGGCCTATGCCACACAGCGGGCACCGCCGGCCAAGTACCGGTGAGCGACATCATGCGCTATCATATGTACAACCGCGGCTACGGCCGTAGCGACTGGGCCCGGCACCACTTTAGCCGCCTGCCTGATACCGTGCGAGACGCCCTGACCTGTGCCGATTTCACAGTTGCCGAGTCCCGCTGTCCCCAGGGCATGCCTATTGGTCGGTTGATGCGTGAGGCGGTGGTGGATTTTGCTTAGGGCTCACGCAAAAACAACTTCACATTTTCATGCGCCGATCCATCTCACCCGATTGCGATGCAAAAATACAGAATATCTCGATATTCTTTAATTTTTGTGTCTTGCTGGGTGAGCGCCGCAACACCTAAATATGTAACTTTATTTTTACGCGAACCCTTAGCCCTATGGGGGGAGCACGCCCTGATAGAAAACATTAATACGATTCAAGAGGAAACGGTATGAAGGAATTACGCAAATTGACAGAGGAACAAAAGACGTTAAGCTATGCAAAATATTTTTACAGACCCATGGCGCCGATTCCTGCCGAAAAACTGGCGCTGCTCGATAAAGGGCCGATGGATCCTGCCGTCGCGCTTCATATTGAAAACAGAGAGGAATTGCAAAAACCAGGTCACTTTGAATGTGAAAACGGCTACTGGATGATGGAAAATGGGACAGGGATAGTTGCTACCCACGTAACAATGCCCGGGGCAACAATAGCGATGGCGCAATGGTGGTTTGCATGGCACGCACTTGAAGATACACGCTACAAAATATGGGATCCCGAGGACCACTTTTATGCCCGAAACTTAAACAAGGACAGAGCACTGGATCACTCCTTGCCGATGATGGATCGGATCGCTGGATGTACTCATGAAGTCTATGAAGATATCGGCCTTGGGCCGGCGAAAATATGGATTGAATTTAAAAAACCGTCGGCGTTGGGCTACGATGAATCCAAGCTGGGATCGGACAAGGGGGCCATAATCATTTGCGCCATGTGCCGCGCTGAAGGCATGGCAATCATCTTCACTCATTTTTTTAGAGAAATTGAAGACGGAATAGAATTAAAAAGCAGATATTGGATCGGATATGCCCTTGTTGACCATGGCGTTGTCAACGTGCTGCCGGAAGGCGTGGCTGTTCCGGCGGATGCGTTAAAAGGCTTATTTGTTCATAGTATTAAGGAATACAGCAATCTTTCGGCTTTGTTGCCAAAGATCTATCCAGAAGAAAAGGATAACTGGTAAGCTGGTGTTATTTTTTTCCTGCACCATTATGGACTCGCGAAAAAAGAACTTCGTATTTTGGAGTGAGCTCTTGGGCCGAAATCGGCATCCGGGAATCGGTTATCGGTAGTGGGCATAATGTACGTCATGCCGCTTAGCCTTGTAGGCGAATTTGCGCACGGTGGTTTTGAGCACTTCGGCTGCGGCGGTTATGTTACCGCGGGTGTTTTTCAGGGCGTCGATGATCATTTCACGTTCCAGATTGGCTACGGCGTCTTCCAGGGAAAGCTCGGGCAAGGTATCGGACTCCTGGCCGGTCTGCAGGGTGGGCGGCAGGTGGTAGCTGTGCACAACGCCGCCGTTACACAGCAGTACGGCACGCTCGATACCGTTTTCCAGTTCGCGCACGTTTCCCGGCCAGTGGTAGGCCATCATCATGTCGATGGCAGGGGTGGAGAAACGCTTGATGCTCTTGTCGTTCTCTTTGCTGTACTTTTCCAAAAAGAAATCGGCCAGCAACAGGATATCGGTCTTGCGTTCGCGCAAGGGAGGCATGTAGATGGGAAAGACATTGAGACGGTAGTAAAGATCGCCTCGAAAGGAACCGTCCTCCACGGCGCGTTCCAGGTTTTTGTTGGTGGCGGCGACAATGCGTACGTCCACTTTGAGGGTGCGTTGCCCCCCCACCCGTTCGAACTCTTTTTCCTGCAAGACGCGCAGCAGGTTGGCCTGCACATCCAGGCCGATGGAGCCGATTTCGTCCAGAAAGAGGGTGCCTTTGTGGGCCAACTCGAATTTTCCCGGCTTTTGTTTGACGGCGCCGGTGAAGGCGCCCTTTTCATGGCCGAACAATTCGCTTTCGATCAGGTTGGCCGGAATGGCGGCACAGTTGACCTTGATGAAAGGACCATTGGCCCGGGGACTGTTGTAGTGCACGGAGTTGGCCACCAACTCCTTGCCCGTGCCGCTTTCACCGCGCACCAGCACCGTGGCGTTGCTTTTGCACACCTGGGAGATCATCTGGAACACTTCGCGCATTTTATTGCTGTTACCAACGATGTTGGTGATGCGGTACTTGTTCTCCAATTCGTCCCGAAGGCGCTTGTTCTCGTTGCGCAGTTGCTCTTTCTCGCGGCGGATGGTCTCCAGGTTGATTACGTGTTGGGCGATCATGGTGGCCACCACCATGAGTATCTTTTGGCCTTCTTTAAGGGCATAGTCCGGTTCATAGGGGCGGTCCACGCTCAGGGCGCCGATCACATGATTGGCCTTCTTGATGGGCACACAGATAAAGGAGAGTTCGCTGTTGTCCTGAATCTTCTTACGCGCCGCGGTGCGGTTGAGAAACTGGGGCTCCTCGCTGATTTTGGGGATGGCCACTGGTTTGCCGGTCTGGATCACCCGTCCGGTGATGCCTTCTCCCAATTTGTATTTCACCCGTTCGATAGTGCTGGGTGAAAGGCTGTGGGCCACCTCGATGCTGATTTCGTTGCTCAACGGGTCGAGAATGGATACGGTGCCCCGCGCCATGTTCATGGAGCTGGACATGATATCCAGGACTTTGTATAGAGATTTTTTAAGCTCCAGGTGCTCGTTGAGGGCCTGGCTGATTTCGTAGAACAGGGTGACTTCTTCGATGCGTTTCATGGCGTTTCCGTCAATGCGCGTTTCAGTGTTCAACAATGGGCTCATACCGGGGCTCATATCGCTTACGCCGGGCAGCATTAACACATATTTGTCAAAAGCCCAAACAAAAGTGTGCATATTATCGCCCACTATAACAAATTTGTAACAAATGACAACCCCTACGATTCTGCATGTGGATATGGACGCCTTCTTCGCTTCGGTGGAACAGCGCGACGATCCTGCCTTAAGAGGCAAATGCGTTGTGGTGGGCGGGTCCCATCGCGGGGTGGTGGCTGCGGCAAGCTACGAGGCGCGCAAGTTCGGCATTCACTCGGCCATGCCCATCTTCCAGGCCAGGCAGCGTTGCGCCCAATTGGTCATCGTCGCACCCAAAAAGGGGCGCTATTCATCCGTCTCCAGGCAGATCATGGCTATTTTGAACGACTATTCGCCGCTGGTGGAGCCGTTGTCCATTGACGAAGCCTTTGTGGACATCACCGGTTGCGGACGGTTGTATGGGACGCCCCGCGAAACGGCGAGGCGCATTAAGCAGCGTATTCAACACGAAACCGAACTTACTTGCTCGGTAGGTATTGCACCCTGTAAGTTTCTTGCCAAGATCGCATCGGATATGGACAAGCCCGACGGGTTGACGGAGATTACCCCCGGGCAAGCGGCTGAATTTGTTCGCATGCTTCCAGCGGAAAAAGTGCCGGGGGTCGGCCGAAGGGCCCAAGCAATCCTGGCCGGCCTTGGGATTAGAACCTTGGGAGATGTGCAGGCATTTGATCCGGCACTGTTGGTACGCCGGCTGGGTAAGTTTGGCCATCGCCTGATCAAGCTGGCCCAAGGTCGAGACGACCGGCCGGTGACGCCTGACAGTGAGGTCAAGTCCGTGAGCAGCGAGCTGACCCTGGCGGAGAATACCAAGGATACCACCGTGCTGGCCGCCCACCTGTTGGCCCAGGCCGAAACCGTGGCGCGCCAGCTCCGGCGAGACGGTGTGCAAGCGCGTACGATTTATTTAAAACTCAAAACTGCGAACTTTCAGCAATTCACCCGCTGTCATACCTTGGCGCGTCCGGTACGCTCGTCGGAGGCCATCTATCGCACGGCCCTGTCGCTGCTCAATGCTTTTTCCTTGAACCAGCCAGTGCGCCTGGTGGGTTTAGGTGCCGGCAACTTGCTGTCCGCTAGCCATCCGGTCCAACAATCCTTGTTTGGGGATGCCCTTCAAACGCCGCCCGACCATCCCCGGTGGGAAAAAGTGGATCGGGCGGTGGATGCCATTGCCGACCGGTATGGGGCCAGCACGGTCATAAGAGGCACATTATCAGGTCGACACAAACACAACAAGCCATCCGGGGACGCCGGGTAAAGGCTCGCGCAACAATCAATTCTCCTTTTACGCATCATTGGGAAAACGCTAGTAGATCAGGTTGGCCCCCTTCTGTGTCAACTTTAGCCGGGGAACCGCACCTTTCATTTCAAATTTTAAAAAACCTTTGGCAGCCAGTTGCTTCATGGCTTTTTCAAAATCCTTTTTTTCATATGGATTCAAATATGGCAGATACTCCTCTCTCAGCCAATTTTCCGGAATCACATCATTTTCTTCGCCTTCGATGGCTCGGAATTGATCGAGAATGTCTTTTTTGATGTCTTTTATGTCTCTGCTCATCGCCGATCCTTTTTAGCTTCAAAGCGCTGCTGTTCGTTTTCCTGACAGCCCAATGCCGACACACGCAAAAAGTCTTGACTTTAGTCGCATGATTCACATCCGGCTTACATGGAAGCTGCATTTTTCGCCGTTATGGGTACAAGCGCAAGGTCGTGTGCGGTCAAGTGAAGGCGTAGCGGCTGGCTGGGAAGATTTGGGTCAAAACCGGTTCAATGGGGAGCTTCTGCATGGTTTCCATTATAAATGGCAATGATTACTCTATGCCATATTGCCTCCTTTTGTCAATATTGATAGATGCTTATATCATCATCCGTTTCGGAGTAGCGTTCTTTTATAGAGCGTAGCATGCCGTAGGCGTTGAAAAAGATGTTGACCAACTCAGGATCGAACTGGGTGCCGGCGCTCTCTCTGATTTTCGAACGGATGTGTTTTTCTTCCCACGCATCTCGATACGGGCGTTTTGTGCTCAGGGCGTCGTATACGTCAGCCAGGGCCACGATACGGCCGAACAGGGGGATTTCATATCCACGCTTGCCCCGGGGCAACCCGTTTTGATCCGTGTATCCCGCAAGGGCATGGCCCGTTCGAAAATCCACGTGTCCCGGATAGCCGCTGCCATCCCAGTGTTCGTGGTGGTTCAGGGCGACGATGCCTGCTGCTTCGTCAAAATCCGACTGTTGGTGCATAAACAGGCGCGCGCCTTGAATGGTGTGTTGCTTCATCACCTCGCGTTCGTCAAGATCGAGCCGTGCCGGCTTTTTCAAGATGAGGTCCGATGTGGCCACCTTGCCCACGTCGTGGAGCATGGCGGCCATGCGCAAGATGTCGCGGGTTTTTTCCATGATGGACGGGTCGACGTGGTGCCGCAGGGCCCACTGTTCATAGAGGGTAACGGCATAACCGGCCACGCGGTTGACATGTTCGCCGGTTTCCCTGGGATCACGCATTTCCGCCATGCGAATCATACGTAAAATCAGGGCGCGGGTCATCTGGGCACGTTCCAGGGCCACCGCCGCCACGGAGGCAAAGTGGTCCATTGTTCGCTTGTCCTGGCTGGAAAAAGTGGTGATGTTTCCCGATGGGTCCAGCGCGTTGATAATTTGCAAAATGCCCAGATTGTTGTGGATGCTGTTGATCAGGGGGATGGTCAGGACCGATTGGGTGCGGTACCCCATGGTGTCGTCGAACCGTTTGCCGTGCTGGTAGGGCAGGGTTTTATCCAGGTCGTACACATCATCGATGTTCAAGGGGCGCCCCACGGTTGCCACGTATCCGGCGATACTTTTGGTGTCGATGGGAACCTTGAATGTGGAATAAATCAGCTTTTCACCCTTGGGCAGCTTTTTTTGAAGCGTATCGTTCTGGGTGTAGGAAAAGTGCAGCCAGTCGTTTTTGCGGATGTAGATGGAGCCGGCGTCGGCATTGGAGAATTGGCGCGCCCGGGTCAAGACGCGTTCCATGAGAATGTCCAGGTCGTTGACGCGACTCAGTTCAATTCCCAGGCGGATCAAGCTGTCCAGCTTTTGCTGTTCGGTGAGCATGGGGTCAACACGATGCTTGGGTTTGCTGCCCGGCCGACCATGGCCCATTCAATAAATTTCTCCAACCATATCAAAGTGTTGTGGTGTGAGTCAAGCGATAAAATGAGTTTGAATGACATTAAAAGATTGGCCATGCAGCCTGCTATGGGGTTGCCCGCGGCAGGTGAATGGTGAATGTGCTCCCCTTGCCCAGGGTGCTCTCCACGGTTACGGTGCCCTCATGGGCCTGGACAATGTGTTTGACGATGGATAGTCCGAGACCGGTGCCGCCCACGCGCCTGCTGCGGGCCTTGTCCACGCGGTAGAAACGCTCAAACAGGCGCGGCAGGTGTTTTTCAGCAATGCCGATGCCCTGATCCTGAAAACGGATCTGAATCCGTTCGTCTACGGCCATGGCCTGAACACTGATGCTGCTGCCTTCGGCACTGTACTTGATGGCATTGTCTATCAGATTGACGGCCGCTTGTTCCATCAGGTCCGCATCGATGGGTGCCGAAAGGCTCTGATCACAGTTGATCTGGATGGTTATGTTCTTTTCATCGGCCTTGGGACGGCATAACTGCTCTGCGGCACTGAGCATGGCGCAGAGAAGGTCCGACTTCAGGTGCAGCCGCCGTCGCTGTTCATCCTGTTCAAGACGGGCCAGTTGCATCAGGTCGTCCACGATGGCCGCCAGTCGTTTGACGTGCCGGGCGATGATCTGCAGAAATTTCTGCGCCTCATCGGGATCGGCCACCGCGCCATCGCACAGGGTCTCGACGAATCCCTGGATGGCTGTCAGCGGTGTTTTGATCTCGTGGCTTACGTTGGCGGCAAAATCGCTGCGTATGGTTTCCAGCCGGCGCAATTGTGTCACATCATTCATCACCAGCACAACCCCGTCACCGCGCTCTCCCCCTCCGGCATCCAGCAACGGGGAACAGCGGGCACTTATAATGATTTCACTGTTTTGGTAGAGGGCAACGTCGCCTCCGGTCACATCTCCCTTGGCCATGGCGGCCTGAATCATCTGGTGGAGTTCCCGGTTGCGCATGACTTCTTGGATGCTGCGGCCCTGGAACTGGTCCGGGGTTCCGGACAGCAGACGGGCGGCGGCGGCGTTCAGATGAAGGATACATTCATCCGAATCCAGGGCCACCACACCCTCGACCATAC
>JABDRH010000415.1 GCA_013041835.1 Desulfatitalea sp.
GCCAGACGGTCCGGACCACCGGAACACGCACGATGCGGGTGATGGTGGTGGTCTGAATGATTCGTTGGATACGAGTGATGACCAGCGGGTCGTTGATCTGCAGGCTGGCCCGGGCGGTGTACTGGCCGTCAGCCATTTCTACGATGCGGTTGCCGTTCCTGGCGGAGGTTGGGACTGTGAAAGATGCGCTCACGCGGCCGGCGTCGTCGCTGACCAGGTTGGAGGTCATGACTTGGCCGTCGCAACGCAGAACGATTCCCGTCCGGTTGGGGGTGAAGTTGATCCCAGTGACGGCGATTCCGGTTTGGCCTCGGCGGCCAATATTAGGGGTCACCTGTAGCATGGCCGGTGGCTTGTCGAACACGGCATAGGGATTGATGTTACGCTCTTCGGACCAGTCGTCCTGGTCGAGCAGCACCTGCTCGGTGCCCGGCAACAGGGCCAGGCTGCCGAACAGGCTGACGCTACTGGCCGCTTGATCCACCTGCAAGGGTGTAGATATGGCCGTGCGGTCGGGCGCCGCAAACTTGCCGATCTCGTTAACCCGGGCGTCCCATTCGGCATGATAGATATCCGACTGGGCTGAGTTCGAAAAATCATCCGAGTAGATGCCTTTCTTGGTCTGAGCATCGCGGTTCTGCAGCTCGTTGTTCATCTGGTACTGGGCATCGTTGTATTTCAAATCCTCCACGTCCTGGATGATGTCATGGATCTGGTCCATTGTGATGCGTGTCAGGCCGAAGTTGCGGATCTGCATGTCAATGGAATTGGGCGGACAATCGATGCTGCACATGCCCAGGGTGCCTTCAGGTACAATGGGCAGCTTGGGAAAATCCGCAGGGGCACCCTCCAACCGCTTGATCTCGGTGGTGGTGGCATAGATGATGTCCTTGCGTCCGAGGAAATAGTCGTAGTCGACGCTGCAGTTCGATCCATCCACCGGGTCGTCACCGAGACCGGTGCGTCCGAAGTTGATGAGACTCAGGCTGGTCGGGACGATCTGCACCGCTGACATGGTCACGCCACTGGTATTGGATGCTGGCGGATTGCCGGCGGCGATCTCATCCACGCCATCATCCATATACAAGGTGACGCCCGACGCGACCACCTTGAGCAGTTGGAAATCGACACGGTCGGTGTTCTGCATGCCGCGGTAGACACGATAGCCCGTGGCGCCACTGACCGGCAGCCAGGAGAGCCTGTTTATCTCCCCGGCCAAGGTGTCACGGGAAACCACCTGCGCCGGGTCATATTCGGTCTCTCCGGAACCGTCCTGAGCCGTTACCAGGTAGAAATATTCCCCTGCCGCAGGATGGCCCGACTCACCGAACCAGCCTCCGTCCACATAGTCCGTTCCTTTGATCATCTGCTTAGTGTAGGTCCAGCGAACGGTGTAGGTGGTACCGATGGCCGGCTCATTCCCCGTTCCGAGCCAGTCCACGTAGTTGCCCGACTGCTGCCAGTCCACCCCCTCCTGAAACACGGTGGCGCCCTGGCTCACTTCGAGGATATCCACCACTGGATTGGGGGCGAGCAGGTCCTCGCCGCCGCCCACCGAGCCGCGGGTGATGTTGGAAACAATCTCGACGATAGCCTCGACTTGAGTGCTCTCCTTGAGGGGCGTGCTGTTGAGGGCATAGCGCCTGGTGCCGACGTTGTATGTCTTTTGCTCGCCGCGCACAGATTTGGTGTCCACTGACTTGGGCACCAGGGTGGTGGTGGGCAGATCCTTTTGCAGACGAAAACCCTGGATGTAGGCCCGCCCAGCATTGGTGATCACCTCGACATTGTCTCCGTCGGTATCGCCGATAAAGCTATCGAGCCCCTTGACCAGGTAGCTGCCCGCCTGGTCGTAGGTCCGTTCGGCCAGGTTCTGGAGAAGAGAGTTCAAGCCCTCGGCCGCTGCGAAGGAGAGCTGATCCTCGGTGATGGATGACACCGTGATGCGGCTGCCGGGCAGCGTTCCCAGAAGGTCATGCAAAAAGAGGTTGGATTTTTCCTGGACCGTGGCAGTCACCTCACCGGTTTCACGGTCGAACTTGTAGACCGGCACAACCTTGCGCTCGGTCACATTGTTGGGCATCGTTTCGCCGCTGGTGTCGTGATCCTTGAGCGTCAGAACCCACTTTTCCCGCTCGGCTGTGGGCTCGCCCGTAGCCGGGTTGATCAACGCAGCATCCTGGTTATAGCCATAGTTGTACTTGAGCAGCTCCACAAAAACGTAGTCCGCACCCGATGTCTTGGCAGGATCATAAGTCAGGACCGCGCCGGGAACCTGTTCGATATACCCGTCGATGTAGACGAGACCTACGGCCACGGTCAGCACATTGTCGATGACCGAGACAGCGAGCCCGCTGATCACCGCGCCCTCTTTGAAGAGCATGTCGGCGATCTTTTTGCGTTCGTGGTTGATAATGTCCTGCTGCTCGTTCAGTTCCGAGTCGAGCAGGTCGCGGTCCTGGTGGTAACGGACGCGCTTGTAGTTCTTGGCCGAATCGAATGTTTCGCGCGAGATGGACATGTTTACTCCTTTTAAATCTTGATGACCCCAACCAGTTCGACTCGCGTATCGGAGGTCTTGTTGAAGTCGGGGATGTTTTTCACTTCATACAGGTATCCGGAGGTGAGCACCTCGCCGGTGGGGTTGATGTCCTGGTGGTAAAGACCGTCAGCCGCATAGTCTGACTGGAGACCATCGAGGAAGGCCACGTTACCGCCGAAAAAACCGTATTCCCGGATAGTAATGCCGTTGGCCTCGTTTTCTTCGAAGCGAAAGAAGACACCGATGACACGTGTCTCCTCGGTGGTCTCGATGTAATGGATACCGTTGACGATGAGCACGCCTTCCGGGTCTTCTTCAAGAAAAGTGCGCTTGTAATATTTTTTGCGGGCTCGCTCGTTCTTTAAGGCGGTCTGCTCGATCTCCGGCGCAGGCGGGTTCAGTGGATCGGTAAACGTGGCGTCACCTTCGCCGATGGCGCAATGGGTGATGCCCTCGATGGGATCGCCCATGAGCAATCTTGCGGTAAGAATGCGGCCGGTTTTGACTATCAGTCCCAATGACATGCAATTACCTCCTTCAGATCTGTATCTCGTGACTTTCCCGGATGAGCACGACAAAGACGGTCTGCCGGGTCGCTGCCTCGCGCGCTTCGGTGCGGATCATCCACTGGCAGCTGTCCAAAAACTTTTCCAGTTTCACAAAGACTGCCTGGTGCGTATCACCGAGGGTTGCCAACGGCCGGTTGATTTGCAGCGCAAGGTCTGCTTCCCACTGAACAGGACGGACGATCCTTTGACTGGCATCGGATATCCGATCCAGCGCACCAACCACCCAAACGCGGGAATCTGATTCAACAAAAACCGAAGCGACCACGCGCAAAGCGGCGTCCACATGGCATTGGATCGTCCTAGTTTGGCTCACGGCTCCGACAGCCTCAAACAGGTTCGCCGTCAAAACTCGCCCTTGGGCGCGCTGGTGCGGTATAATCCGCCCTGGTTGCGGCAGGATCGAAAAACGGTTGCCCTTAACGGTCGCCACGTTTCAGCCTCCCGTTGATGCGATTCGCCCGGCCGACGTTCCGGGCCTCCCGGAACCGCGGCGACACCTGCCCGGTGTACTGTTCGATCTCTTTTTTGTTCCCCGGTTTTACAGCCACAATATTACTCCTTCACCGCGCACCAGGCGGATCCCGAAAGGTTAAAGATCTTGTAAGTTGTACCGCCCAGGTCGAGCACATCCTCGGAATCGGCCGCCCCGCTGCCGATGGCATAGACTTCGATCAGCTCGCCCCGAAGCTCCTTGTAGGTGCTCGAGGTGTGCGCTGCGAGCCAGGGAAACATGGTAACCAGGCCATAGCGCTGATCAGGATTGGCCGCGGTATGAAAGTTGCCGTGGGCCGCCGCGCAACTGCCGCTTTGACCGGTTGAACTGGCCCACCCGTCAAACCTGTTCAAGGCGTAAAAGGAGCCCGGCATCTGGTACCAGCCGACAATCACCGGCTGCAGATCTTCACCAATCTTAGCCCCAGTTGCATATGTGTTCACGAGGTTCGCCAGGGTCACGGTATTGGGCGTGGAGGCCGTATCGATGGCGGTCACCTGGACACGCTCGATCTCGGCGTCGTCCTTGATGAGGTAGTAGGAATTGGCTGTAAAGATAGATGCATCGTTGACCTGCACGACTACGTCGCTGCCCGGTGCGGCCGCCGCCTGGGTGATTGCCACAGCACCGGACCAGAAACGTTTGATCAATCCGCTGTAATGGCCATAGTACGTCGTGACCACCTTGGTGACGATAAAGAGGTGATCCAGGTCGGCAAACAACCAGTATAAAAAGGGCGATGCATCCACAGTGCGGACGTAGGTATAACTGTTGTGATACGCTTCTTTTACGCCGGCATGGGCAGCAGCGTTCCAATAGAGGCATCCGCGCACAGCGATACGGTCCGCGTTCGAATCATCGACAAACTGGAGGTAGACATCCTCTGCCCCGGACTCACCGCTGGACTTTAGGACATAGTATGGGTCGGCCTGCGCCGAACCGTCATCGTGAAGCGTCCAGCCGACCACGGTGGTCAAAAAGTCCTTCAACTTCACGAGAAAGTCCGCCGAGTTGTCGGCCGTTCCGGTTGTGCTGTGGTATGCCATCTGTTCCTCCTACAGAATCGGGTTCTCCGTTCCGGTGATTTGCAGTTTCAAATCGGTCTTGTTCTGAACAGCGGTTCCAGCCGGCACTCTGCAGCGCCTCCAGAATGAGACGGTAACATCGTGCGCCTTGTCGCCCAGGTTGAGGGGCGCGCCCGGAGTCGCCGTATCCAACTGCGCCTGGGTGAGAGCCAGCGCATACCAGGCGGATTCGTCACTTCCGTCCGTATCGACCGGTTGGACCACAAGACCGGTGTAGTCGTATCCGGAATAGACCGAAGCACCGGCGGCATGCGCGGCGCTCGTCGTTCCGCCGTAACCTCGCTCCACGCCCAGCGTCGTGGTTCCGCCGCCGGTCTGGATGCGCATCTGCTCGGTGCCGATGATGAGGATCTGGTCGTTTGCAAAGCGCGGTTGGTCAAGTTGCAGCGAGGTCTCACCAGAGGCCAGGGGAGCGGCCAGGGTGGTTTGTTCGTTGGCCAGGAAAAGCTCCTTGTCTTTGGATTCTCCATCCGTCCCGTTGTAGATATCGTCATCCGGGTTGGACAGATCGCCTTCGGAGACCTGCTGGGTCAAAGCGTTGTCTTCATATAGATGAACCGCCATTGTTTACTCCTATGCCGTCGGCCATTGTGTTACGGTAAAAAGGTTCGCTGCACTATCAAAACCGGATAGAGCCTCCGCGTAATCGTCCTTTTGTCTGAACTTGACTTTGCAGGCCGAAGTAGAACGGTTGAGTCTGGAGCGATTCAAGTCCTGGCCGGCCAGCCTGATGAAAACGCCGGCCGGTGTTTCCTGCAGTTTCGTTTCGATCTCACAACAGAACGCCGCCCGGCGTTCACTGATCCACAGGTTTGGCAGCCTTTCATCGTTGAGGTTTGCCGTATTCAGGCGAAATTGCCGCCTGCGTCCATGCCAGCGCGAAATACAAACCGCGGCATGTTCCACATCCTGCATCAGCGTGGTGCCGTGGGTGATTCGCCACAAGCCCCAGGTCTTGTTCTTGCGTGTCAGGTGATAGTCGGTGTTCAGCGCGTTGTGGTTGACCACGAATGTTTCGTGCAGGTGCCCCAGGCAGACGCCTTCCACTACCTTTTTAATGGCTGCTTCAAAATCGGATTCCATGGACAGCAACGAGGAAAGCCACTGCAGAAAAAAGACCTTGGTACCGGCGGGATGGTGAAAATCAAGGCCGGCCCGGACTCCTTGGACGATGTTGTCGCTTTCGATACGGTAGACACCAAGGCTGTAGATCATACCGGGCAGTTTGGCCCGTCCCACGGTGGACCGGCGGTTCAGGCGCAGCGCCTTGCGGAAGGTTTCTTCGATCCGACCTTGCCATCCAACGGCGTTGAGCGAACGCCCGACGGCCGGAATGGTCCCCTTGCGCCGATAGATTTCTACAGCCTCGCGGATCAACCGCCGCTGGACCGCAGTGTCAGTAAAAGGATCGAAACAGTGTCCCACGATTTCGCCGAGAAATGGCAAGAACCGATCTTCGCATCGATCGACATCGAAGATCTCGGGAAACCGATCGATTAAAAGTTTGATTTCGTCAAGGGTCGCAGCCGGGATCTTGAGGAATGTCTCCAGGTCGCCTGTTTCGTCACTCTCCCGATAAAGGGCTGGCAAAAGCTCTATGAGATTCTTATCAAAGTAGGACGACATCAGGAGGCACTCCTGACATCAAGATTCACCTGGCCAAGCGCTGCGATCTCACCAGGCCGGATATCGATATCCTGCTGAGGGGCATACATGCGCAAATGGCTCACGCCTCGCACGGCGTCGAGCGCCGCAACCAGGTCCGACCAGTGCACTGCCGCACCGAAGTTCATGCGGTCAAAGGCAAAAAAATCTTCGAGCATGTTCTCAGCCCTGCTTCGGACCACATCGAGGTCTTCACCCGCATACGCGAATATCTCGGCATCTATGTTCACAGGCCGATAGACCGGATCAAAAAGATTGATCTCGACGGTGATGACCTTGCGCGATTCCAAGAAGGCCAAAAGATCCTGTTTTAAAAGAGCTGATGGTGGTCCGCCGCCATCGGGAGCGACCACCATGTTGACCTGGTAATAGCGGATGTTTTGGCAATCATTGGTGTCGACCACTTGGGCTTTGGCCACGCCAGGGAAGCTTTCGGCCAGAGCTTTGTAGTCCTCCAGGGTGACCGCTTTCCAGAGCGTGCGCAGCTCGGCCGGCGCCTGCCTTCGTGCGTGCTCGATGGTTTCTCGGGAGGTCCCGCCTGTGGCCGGCCCCGGGTTGGTTACGGATAATGGAATCTGCACCCCCTCGCTGTAAACTGGTGTGAGTAGGTGGGTGATGCGCCCGGGAGCGAGGTTGCCTCTCTCGCCAAGGGTTTCAAGATAGCTGACGGTGATCTCGGTTCCTGAAGGCGGCACCACACCGTTTCGGCCATCACTGAAAATAACGGTGGTGATATCCAGAGCATCAGTGTCAGCCATAAAATGAAGGCTATCCGACGCACTGTCCTGAAAATGGCCGACCTCGACCCAGGTTTCTTGCGCTATGGCTACGGTTATCGAACCCTGGGCGATGGCATCGCAGGTTAACTGAAGGCGCTGAAAAGTCTGACCGGTGGCTGCAAAAGTTTCTGTGCGCCGAACCCCTTGGTGGGCAAGAACGCTCACCGTCAGAACCCCGCGGGGAATCAGTCCATCCTCCACGGTCTCAAAATCGGCTTGTCCGTCGTCCAGCAACGCCCGGCAGACGGTTCCGGCTGTAATGATTAGATCCGTGCCCAAAGGCGCGTTTAAGCTGAACCGAATCGTTAAGCTGGCGGCCACAGGTGTATCGAGCCTGTAGCCGATGAGCTTGCACAAATCGATGACGTTCTGTCGCTGCCGTGCTGTTGGCAAGAAGGCCTCGGCAGCCTGCACATCCAGATAATAGGCCAGCATATCACCGATACCGCAGAACAGCTCCAAGAGGACCACTCCCAAGTCGGAATGGTTGAAATCTGTCCAGCGGTCGGTCAACAGTGGAGTTTTGGCCAACAACTCCCGACGGATGGAATTATAATCTTTGTTACTATATGCGATACTTGCGCGGCCCATTTGGTCTCCGGTATTGAAGATTCATAAGGCAAACAGCCTCGGGTTGCGCAAATTACTTACCGGAGATTATATGGATGTGTCGGGGATGAAAGCTCATCAAGGAGGTATGTGCAAGTGAGCCATTTCACACGTTGATCCGCTAAAATTAGAATACAACAAAGACCTATATGTATTCATCGGTCACGAAATGCTGTAGTTCACACGTACTTAGCTTAGGTATAGATGCTGTGCCGCGGGTAATGGTATCTATCGATTTACGATAAGATTAAATTGAAGCTAATTTCTCAATGAATATAATTCTATGCAATGACGGAATAGACACTTTACTTCATTTCGTAGATTATATTTATCTAAAATAACAGAACAATACTGTTCAGATGGATATATTTTTCCTTTTTGCTGAACAAGTTCAAGCGTTATGTTCAGACTATCATTGCATAATGATGAAAGGTGTTTCGATGTA
This sequence comes from Desulfatitalea sp., assembly GCA_013041835.1. Classification (GTDB taxonomy): domain Bacteria; phylum Desulfobacterota; class Desulfobacteria; order Desulfobacterales; family Desulfosarcinaceae; genus Desulfatitalea. The sequence goes on from JABDRH010000415.1 coordinate 8,188, forward strand.
TATTTTTCCTTCTCTTTCCCAATACTATCATTTTGATCTCTTACCCACCTCCAGATCGGGCATAAAACTTTGCTCTCATTAGCCTGTAGAGCTTTGATGAATGAGTCAGTAAACAACATCTGAATCCATGAATAGATCGACATGAAGTCTCTTATCTCGGTGATTGATTGAGTAAATCTGAGGATGTTGTTGCCAGCAGGTGCATTCTTGGTATCAAGCCTAGCGCTATCGAGTCTTTTTTCATCGAAAAGGAAAACCGGAATGGGCACCCACCTTTCAAGTATTTTTGGAGCACCATACCTCTTCAATGTTGGGCCATTTAAGGCATCATGTACCCTATTTATGTCCAACAGGGGTGAAAAAAAATGAGTCCACAACCTATCATCATTTGGGAAAAGTTCTCTGATTTTGTTTGAGATGCTGAAAAATGATATCGTTAGGAAACAATGATAGGAGACGATTGATAAATCCCTAAGATAAATCAGCTGTAAAAATTCATCGAAATTCCTGTTAATTAAAACTTCTCGAAATATGGAATTTACTTTTTCTGTATATGTCTCCCATATAGAATGATAATTTGAAAGCACGAAAGATTGAACATCCCTATACTCGATCTTTTTAGCATTATACCCATTTAAGACTAAAGCATATCCAAACGTCCTTATTGCAATTGCATGAGGTAATAATGCTGGCAAAACATGAAAAAAACTTGAATCCAATCCTTCTCTGCCGTTATATTTTTTTTCTATCTCGGAAGATGCATCGCAAATTAATCTTACTCCGGCAGTGTGCGCGAGGTTTCGTTCATCGTATAGACCTTGCATCAGATAGGAGATCACTTGTTCGTTATATCAATTGGGTGCGGCTCGATTCCGGCAATATAAAATAACTGAAATATAGAGCACTTGCAGACATAAATGGATAATCAAAGCATCCTTTCCCCACGGATAACCCCGCCACAATTCAATATGCCATTCATTTTTTACGGGACAAACGGCCATCTTTTTGCTATGAATAATTGGCAAAAGGAGAATGGCATGCGCGAATCGAAAATACAGCAACGATTTTGTGGGCGGGAATTTAACCGCGGGCAAGTGTCTCTGATCCAGGAAGTGGTGGACAGCTGCGGCGGCCTCAGCCGAAATGAGCTGGCTTACACGGTGTGTGAGCTGTTGGAATGGATGCGGCCCAATGGCAAAC
>JABDRH010000416.1 GCA_013041835.1 Desulfatitalea sp.
GGCCATAGTGAGCCGCGCGGAGGATGGCCCGCAATTGCGTGAGAAAGACTTCGGGTTTGCGCAGGCAGTAGCGGATGGCGCGCAGGCCGAGGGCCGGATTCTCCTCGTGCTCTCTGGCAAAGGCCAAGGCTTTGTCACCGTTGATGTCTAGGGTGCGGATGGTAACCGGCTTGTCGGGCATCACTTCCACCACATCCTTGTAATTTTCGAACAGTTCCGCTTCGGTGGGAAATGTGTTGCGCGACATGTACTGGAATTCGGTGCGGTAGAGGCCGATGCCGTCGCCACCTATTGTTCGCACGGCCACCACCTCTTCGGGCATTTCGATGTTGCCCATGACGGCCAACTCCAGGCCGTCCTTGGTCTTGGCCGGCAGGTGTCCGCTGCGGGCATAAAGGGCGCGCCGGCTTTCATATTCGTTTTTGCGCACCATCGCCTTGGCCAGGGTCTCTTCGCCGGGATTGACCACCACGATGCCGGCCGTGCCGTCCACGATGATGATGTCGTCGTTCTCAATGGCCGTGGTGGCGCGTTCCAGGCCCATTACCGCCGGTATTTCCAGGCTGCGGGCAATAATGCTGGTGTGAGAGGTTTTGCCGCCGCGATCGGTAACGAATCCCATGATACGCTCCAGCTTGATCTGGCTGGTCTCGGCCGGGGATAAGTCCCGCGCCACAAGGATGACCCGTTTGTCGATGGTCTTGATGCGTGTGCTTTCGGCCCCGGTGAGATGCTTCATGATACGTTCGGACACATTGACCACATCTTCCGCCCGGTCCTGAAGGTAGGCGTCGCCCATGTTTTCAAACAAGGGTTTGATGCCCAGCACCACGTCTCGCAGTGCCCACTCGGCGTTGATCCGCTGCCGTTCGATGGTTTCGATGGTGCGGCCGTAAAGCATTTTATCCTTGAGCAGCACCACGTGGGTTTCCAGAATTTTGGCATTTTCGCGCAGCTCTTCAGGAGTGTCCTCGATGATGTTGTGCAGTTCGGTCACCGCTTTCTTGACGGCTGCCTTGAAGCGGTTCTTTTCGGCACCCAGCTTGTTTTTTTCAACCTGGTATTTGGGCACCACATCCACACCGCCCTTGTCCACCTGGTAGGCTTTACCGATACAGATGCCGGGGGACCCGCCGATTCCACGTAATATGATCTCGTTTTGATGGCTATCCGGCATACCCGACTACTCTCCGAAACCGCCGGTAATCAATGCGGCGATTTGATTCAACGTTTTGATGTCCGAGGCTTTTTCGATTCTGACCCTCACCCGGTCACCAGGCCCGGCGGCAAGGGTCAACAGGTCAAGCACCTGTTTGGCATCGGCGATCGTATCGCCCAATTGCACCCATATATTTCCATCGGCATTTTGCGCTATTTTGGCAAGCTTTGCGGCTGATCGGGCGTGCAATCCCAGTTCATTGACAATATCCAGATCTGTGTGCAGTTTTACATCCATGGACCCCATGTAGCGCTGTGCTTGAAAAGGTTTAATGAGGCTGATAAATTTTTTCCGTTTACCATTATCATACTATAGTGTCAATGGGTTGGATTGACAGCCCGGCGGCAGTCCGATATGGCTACTGATTTTTAACCTGTTTTTCTTGGGGAGCTTTATGGAACGGCAATTTTTGATCGACGATTTAAAGTTGGGGGAGTCCTGGCGTCTGTTTCGCATTTTGGGCGAATTCGTGGAGGGAATCGAAACCCTTCATGATCTTGGTCCGGCGGTGAGCATTTTTGGTTCAGCCCGGACCCGACCGGATGATCCCATTTACCAAAAGGCGGTTCAGATTGCCGGGTTGCTTGTGAATAACGGTTTTTCCGTCATCACCGGCGGCGGCGGCGGTGTGATGGAAGCGGCCAACAAAGGCGCCGCCCAGGCAGGCGGTCCCTCCGTCGGGCTGAACATCAAGCTGCCCTTCGAGCAGAAGCCCAACGCGTATGCCGACATCCAGGTGGAGTTCAACTATTTCTTTATCCGCAAGGTGATGTTCCTAAAATATGCGTCGGCCTACCTTGCCATGCCGGGCGGGTTCGGCACGCTTGACGAAATTTTCGAGGTGATGACCTTGATCCAGACCAAACGCGTGAAACCCTTCCCCATCATTTTGGTGGGCAGCGACTACTGGTCCGGGCTGCTGACCTGGATCAAGGAGCGGTTGAGGGCCGCCGGCATGATCTCCCCCGATGATTTGGATATCATCCAACTCATCGACGATCCCGAGCAGGTGGTGGCCACGATCAAACGTTTTGTCATCGTTTAGAATGCAGTGGGAAAGCCTTAGGCGATTGGCGGAAAAAAGACAAGCAAGAGGGTATCTGCTTTGACAGAAATCGCCTTAAGGGGCCATGTCCATCTCACTGGAGAGCAGCACCGCTTCGGCCACTTGGCGCATGGACTTGCGTGAATCCATGCTCTGTTTTTGCAGCCAGCGGTGGGCGGCATCACCGTTCAGGCGCCTGCGATGCATGACCACCTCCTTGGCACGCTCGACCAGCTTGCGGGTTTCCAGTTCCTCTTGAACGACCCGGGTCTTGACCATCAACTCGGTATTGAGGATGGCCACTGCCGCCTGGTTGGCCACCGCCGTGAGCAGGTTCACCTCGGTTTTGGAAAAATCATACGCCGCACTGGAAAAGCAGTTGAGTACGCCGATAACCCGGTCATCCTTTAAACGCAGCGGCACGCCCACCATGGAGGTCAGACCCAGTTGGCGGGCCATCTCCTTTTCCTTGAAGCGGCGGTTGCGCATTACGTTTTTTATGATCAGGGGGCGTTTGGTGCTGGCCACGTGGCCCACCACGCCTTCATTCAGGCCGAGGCTTCGGTCCTTGACGTATTCGGGAGCAATGGCCTGGGTGGCCTTGAGGCGGATCATGGGGGGCGAGACTTCGTCGTCGATGAGCCAAAGCGAGCAAATGGCCACGCCGGTAACCTTGGCAGTCACCATGACGATCAGCTTGAGCAGATCCTCCAGGTAGAGCTCGGAGGTGATGGCGTGGCTGATGTCGGTGAGTGCCTTGATGTAGTCGTCGTAGGTTTTATGCGCTGTGGGGTGCATCTATCGACTTTGACTTTGTGTTGGTAGCCGGCCGGATCACATCAAGGAACGAATCCATTCCCAATTATGATCAAACCTGCTAAAATTTCAAGTAATATATTGAGATGACACTCGGTCGGCATGGGTGGCATCTTGGGAATCAAGTTGGCGAAATCAGCTCAAGATGCTTATGATCATCACCAGCGTCAGGAGGCCGGCATGCACGACTGGATCGATGAAGCCCTCATTAAAGCAAGTATCGAACGCGCGGCCCGGTGGCAGGTGCGTGCCAATCGGTTGCTGACACCGGATGAGCATAAGCAGCAGCGGCAGTTTGCCAAGATGCTGGACGCGTCCGCCGATAAAGTGTTTCTGGTCAAACTGCTCGACCAGGGCCTGCGCAGCCGCCATCCGGGGCGGGTGGCCGACCAGATCCGTTTCCTGCTGGAAACATATGGCACACCACGGTTTTTCGATCCAGGCGAGCGACTGCTGTCGCGTCTTTTTCGCTATGTGGGGCATCACTTCTCCGCCTGGGCCGTTCCGGCAATCATCGCGAGCATGCGCAAGCTGAGCCGGCAAATGATTATTCCGGGCGAGATGGATGAACTAACGGACTTTCTGGGCCGGCGGCGCGCGGAGGGGGTGCAGGTTAATATCAACCACCTGGGTGAGGCCGTTCTCGGAGAGCAGGAGGCCTGCAGGCGCCTTGCGGTTTATCTGGACGATCTGAAAAATCCGCTGGTGGAGCATATATCGGTAAAAATTTCAACACTTTACTCTCAGCTTCGGCCCATCGCCTTTGAACACGATGTCGCTGTGCTCATCGATCGGTTGTCCTTGCTCTATCGCGCCGCCCAACAGCAGGCATTTGAGGGGGCGGACGGCGTGCGCCGGCCCAAGATCGTGCATCTGGACATGGAGGCCTTTGATGATGTGGAAACCACCCTTGCGGCCTTTCGGCGGACCCTTGCTCAGGATCAGTTCCGATCTTTGACCGCGGGCATCGTGCTTCAGGCGTATTTGCCGGAATCGTTCGTTTTCCAGCAGGCGCTGACCCGATGGGCCCGGGAGCGTACTGCGGCGGGCGGCGCGCCCATTCGCCTGCGTATCGTCAAGGGGGCCAACCTGGAAATGGAGCGGGTCCAGGCGGCACTCCACGGGTGGCCCCAGGCGCCGTTTAGCTACAAGGGCGACGTGGATGCCCATTTCAAGCGCATGCTCGGTTACGCCCTGCAGCCCGAGCACCTGGCGAGCGTGCACCTGGGCGTGGCTTCCCATAATCTGTTCGAATTGGCCCTGGCGTATGAGGCGGCCAAACGCAAAGGCGTCCAGGATCAGGTGGCCTTTGAGCTGCTGGCCGGCATGGCGGATCATGTTCGCCGAGCCTTGGCCGAGCAGGGGCTGTCTCTTTTGTTGTATGCGCCGGTGGCCGGGCGGGATGAATTTCTCCATGCCGTGGCCTATCTGATCCGCCGCATGGATGAAAACAGCGGCCGGGGCAACTATTTGCGCTATGCGCCCATGCTGACGACGGACAGCGAAGCCTGGCAGGGTTTGTCGACTGCTTTTGTCTCGGCCTGCCGAAGGATCGATACGACCCGGACCCATCCGTTCAGAAACCAGGACCGGCTGGCGGAGGCGCGCATGACACCGCCTGCCGATCCTGGGGACGAAGGGTTTTTCAATGTGCCCGATACGGATTGGTCGTTGGCTGCCAACCGGCAGTGGGCCGATCAGATTCGAACCCAATGGCAACGCCGCGCCGGGGATGACCCCGTGGTGGTTACGCCGGTGGTTGCCGGTCAAGCCGTGGCGCATGCGCCCGACCAGGCAGTGTTCGATC
>JABDRH010000425.1 GCA_013041835.1 Desulfatitalea sp.
GCTGAAGACCGTCATCCGCGGCGGTGAGTTTTCACCCACCGTTTTTGAGCGCATCCGCGTCTTGCTGGCACAGGCCGGGGGCATTGAATACACGCGTCGCCGTGCGGCGGCGCACATCACCCAGGCCAAGGAATCCCTGAATCGATTCACGCCTTCCAAGGATCGCGACATTTTGCATGATATCGCCGATTATGCCTTGGAGCGAACGACATAAAACAGTGCAAAAAAAAGATCGAATGTATGCAAGATAACAAGGCTTGAATAGGAGGATGTCCATGCCAAAACCTTCATGCGTGAGCCTCGTGACGGCCTTGCTGGTGCTTGTTCTCTTGAACGCGCCCGCCGACGGTGCGCGCAAAATACCCAGCGAAGCCGTTGTTTACGTGATCGGCAGCAGCCGCGTGACAGGGGGCAACATGTCCGTCGGACGTGAAGCGGCCATCAACGCCGGGCTGGTTACGGCCGTCAGCCAAGTACTCACCGAGCTTTTGCCGCCAGAAACATTGTCCGGCAAGTTTCAGGCGGTCAACGAATCGGTGCTGAACCGCACGGATCAGTTTGTGACCGATTATAAAGTGATGACCGAATCTGCGGTCGGAGATAATTACCGCCTCATGGTCCAGGCCACCATATCGACGGTGCGGCTGCAGGAGGCACTCAAGTCGGCCGGTATCCGTATAGGAGACTTGCGCTATCCCAAACTGCTCGTCTGCATCGCGGAAAAGCACGTCCAGGACGTTGATCCGCGCACCTGGTGGAGCAGCCGCACCGGGCAGGGCGACATCGTATCCGCCGCAGTATTGGAACAAGCCCTGGCCGAAAAAGGATTCACCGTCATTGCAACGGATCGATCGGCCCGGGACCCCGGCCACAACACCCAATTGGACCCGAACCAGGCACGCGCCCTGGGACAACGCATGGGTGCCGAAGTGGTGATCGTGGGCAACGCATCCGCGCAACAAGCCGCCAATACCATGCAAGGCGCTATCCGTTCCTACCGTGCCGGCATTTCCATCACCGCTTGGCGCGTTGCGGACGGCCAGCAGTTGGCCCAGGCAGTGGACAGCGCTATTAAAGCTGGCGCCGATGCTGATACGGGCAGCCGTGAAGCCCTGGCCGCTGCAACGACCCTGGCCGGCGAAACCCTTGCCGAGCAGTTGGAGCAAGCCTGGTTTCAGGCGGCTGCCGGAGCCAACCCGATCGATCTCATAGTCCACGGGATCGGCGGCAACATTGCTGATTTTGTCAAGTTCCGAGGTGTTTTGGACGCCACCGACGGCGTGGACAGCCTGCAGCTCGGTGAAATGTCGGGCGATACCGCCGTATTAGCGGTGACCTACCAGGGCAGCTTGCGCACCTTGGCCGATACCATATTGCTGTTCAATTTCGACACTTTCGGCATCAACATCACACAGGTGGCGGATAGCGCCATTGAAATGCAACTAATTCCAAAATAGTATGTCATCCACTTAGAGCAAATTGAGGATTTGCATTTGACGCGGCCCGTATCGCCCATCAATATTCCAAATATCCTCACCGTGGTGCGTATTTTGCTGGTTCCGGTATTCGTGATCCTGCTTATGCGCAACCTGTATCCTCACGCCCTGGCCGTTTTTATCCTGGCCGGCGTGAGCGACGGTTTGGACGGCTTCATTGCCCGCTATTTTAACCAGCGTACGGATTTAGGCGCCTACCTGGATCCTCTGGCCGACAAGCTCTTGCTGGTCTGCGCTTACACCACCCTGGCCGTGTTGAAAATCATCCCCGCCTGGATAGCTGTACTGGTGATCGCCCGGGATGTGATCATCATCATGGGTATCGCCGTTCTCGCTTTGACCGAAAAACCTTACCGCATCCGACCCACACTGTTGAGCAAGTGCAATACCTCGTGCCAGATCATCTTTATCGTGCTGGCCCTTTTCGATCCGATCCACATCCGTCTGGCCCACTGGTATACCGCCATGCTTTGGCTCACCACCGCCATGACCATCCTCTCCGGAATGCACTATATCGTCATCGGCATGAAGATTCTGCAGGCGCCGGATGAAATCGATTAATTGATCAAGGACGTGCCCACCTGCCAGGGGCTCATCGATCACATCATGGTCCAGGCCGAAACGCTCATTCGCAACCGTTTGGCGACCCTATTGGACTAGAACGGGCCATGTGTCCCGAGATATCAGGGCGCATCACGTATTAATAGAAACTAATCAATTCCAATTCACTATAGTTGAAATGAATTTTAGCAGCTATCATCTTTAATCTTGACGCAAGAGTTAAGTTAAACTAAATATTTTTAGTCTTATTTAGATATGGCTTGTCAATGGCGACACGCCAAAGTGCTGTTGCACATTTTTATCGCACACGGTTGTGCACTCAAATTTTTCGTAGACAAAGGCGTCTATGGCCCCGGCATGGGGGGCAGACGTCTTTTTGCGTCTTCACGCCGGAGCTGATTAGACACAGACCGCAACTACTTGTCAGGGAGGAAAACCATGCGTTTTGATAAAAGAAATGACGTTCTCGGGACCGTAAACCGCGGCAACGCCGCCGAATCCAGCCTGTGTACCCTATGCCGGGCCGACTGCGAAGGCAAATGTGAAACCTGGCTCTCCGGCCTTGTGGGCCGCAAGCTGCTCTACCCCAGGGATTTCGGGTTGGTCACGGCCGGCGCCAACAACACCACCCATGTGGGCGTTTCGTACAACGCCTTGCGTATTCAGGGGTACGCCTATGGCGCCCACGGTCTGAACGGCAACCTGTCCAACGACCCTGATGACTGCATTTTCCCCAACGTGGATTTGACCACCGAGTTCGGCAACGAGGTCAAGACCAAGGCGCGCATTCCCCTGATGACCGGCGCTTTAGGTTCCACCTTCATCGCGGCAAAATACTGGGATTCTTTTGCCGTCGGCGGCGCCCTGGTGGGCATGCCCATCGTCATCGGTGAAAACGTGGTGGGCGTGGACCGCGAATCGGAAATCAACAACGGCAAAATCACCCGTGCGCCCGAGTTGGACCGCCGCATAGACACCTATCTGCGCTACTATGATGGCTACGGCGGCATCTTCGTGCAACTCAACGTCGAAGACACGCGCAACGGCGTGGCAGAATACGTAGCGGATAAATATGGCGACAAATGCATCATCGAGCTTAAATGGGGGCAAGGGGCCAAGGATATTGGCGGTGAGATCCAGGTGACCAGCATCGACTACGCCCTGTTCTTGAAAAAACGCGGCTACGTGGTGGATCCCAATCCCGAACTGCCCGAAGTGCAGGAAGCCTTTGAAAATGGCGCCATCAAATCCTTTGCCCGCCATAGCCGGCTGGGCGGCACCAACTTAAGCTCCGTGGACCTGGTGCGTGAGGATTTCATGAAAAGCGTGGACTATCTTCGCAGCCTCGGGTTCAAGCGCATCTCGCTAAAGACCGGCTCCTACGGCATGGAAGAGCTGGCCATGGCCATCAAGTTCGCTTCCGATGCCCAATTGGACCTGCTCACCATCGACGGCTCGGGCGGCGGCACCGGCATGAGCCCGTGGAACATGATGCAAAGCTGGGGTGTGCCCTCCATCAACCTGCACGCCAAGGCCTATGAGTATGCCAGCATCCTGGCCGCCAAGGGACAAAGCGTCGTTGATCTCTCCTTTGCCGGCGGTTTTGCCCTGGAAGACAGCATCTTCAAAGCCCTGGCCCTGGGCGCCCCATATACCAAAATGGTGTGCATGGGCCGCGCAGTGATGGTTCCCGGTTACCTGGGCGCCAACATCGAAGGGGCGCTGCATCCCGAGCGCCGGGACGAAATCAGCGGCAATTGGGACAAGCTGCCCAAGACCGTGGCCGATATCGGCACCCAACCCGAGGAGATCTTTGCCAGTTACTTTGATATTCAAAAGAAGATCGGCAAGGATGAAATGAAAAAGATCCCCTACGGTGCAATGGCGCTTTGGACCATGGCCGATAAACTCGCCTGCGGCCTGCAGCAGCTAATGGCCGGCGCTCGCAAGTTTTCATTGAATCAGGTCACGCGTAGCGACATCTTTGCGGCCAACCGCGAAACCGAGCGTGAAACCGGAATCGCCCACTGCTCTGATGTCAACGACGCCTTTGCCAAAAAGATCCTCAACGGATAATACGATGACGCCAGAATAAACACAAAAGCCCTGCCGGACCATCGTCCGGCAGGGCTTTTGTACTTTTAATAGACATCCGTGCAAAAGATTCGATACTCACCAACACGATCGCGCCAAACTGCCTCAAAGCACCCCTTAGGGTTCGCGCAAAAATAAATTTACATTTTTAGGTGTCGAGGCGCTCACCCGGCAAGGCACAAAAATTAAAGAATATCGAGATATTCTGTATTTTTGTAACGCAGCCGGGTGAGATGGATCGG
>JABDRH010000426.1 GCA_013041835.1 Desulfatitalea sp.
CCGATCCATCTCACCCGGCTGCGTTACAAAAATACAGAATATCTCGATATTCTTTAATTTTTGTGCCTTGCCGGGTGAGCGCCTCGACACCTAAAAATGTAAATTTATTTTTGCGCGAACCCTAAGGCGTGTCGCTTTTTCAACGATATGAGATCGATCCGGGCAATATCGATATAGTCGATGCCACTGGTGATCCTATATGTCCATTGTTCTTTAACGCGTGCAAAAAATCATGTTTCCGCTATCCCAGATCGTGTGGATTTTGGGGTGATTTTTGGGCGAGTCTTAAAAAGGAGTGAAAGAACTTATTGAAGCGCGAGCTCTAAATACGATCAGGCTTATCCGCTATGAAGGGGGTGCCCCATCTGCCAGCATTGCGGCGCATTGGTACCAACGGGTGGCGGTGTCGAACTCATTTTGCATCAAGCAGGCGAAAAAGGCCAGGCGGGCGGCGGCGGCGGTATGTTCCAGGTTCCAGGAAATGCAGGCGTGGTGAAGTGCTTTGTCCGGTTGGTGCGATTTTAGATGGTGGGTGCCGATTTCCATGGCTTCAACGGCATGGCGGTGAATGCGTATCAAATCCGATAGATCACTATCGCAGCGGGTGCAAAGGGATTGTGTTGCATTGACCTTACGGCAGGCCGGGCAGGTGATGGACATATGGGGTTTAATCCTCCAGGTAAAACAACATGTCGTTCAATGATTCATTAAACTGTCGCAATCGATCGATATGCCCATCGGCAATGGCTTTTTGGCTGTCGGCCAACAGGGCCTGCAATTCACCGGCATCGGTTTCGTCAATGCCATCCATCAGCGCCAGTGATCGTTTACGCAATGTTTTGGCTTCGGTGATGACATGAACCCTTATGGTTTCGGTATCTGCTTCGGGTGGGGTGTCATCGGCCGGGTCGCAGGGTGTGATCCAGTCTTTCAAATTCTCCTGGGCTTTTTGAATATCGAAGGCAGCGGTGCCGTTGACCGTCTCCATGGTGACGGTCTTGGACAGGCCCGAGCGTTTTTCAAGCGCCGTGACCTCCAACACGCCATTTAAGTCCAATGCCAATGAGATGACGATTTCGTTGCCGGCCGGCACCTCGCTCAATCCCTCCACTAAGAAGTTACCGATGAAAATGTTTTCTTCGGCCAAGGGTTCTTCTCCCTGAAAAATGCGCACATCCACTGCTTCTTGTGAATCCTGCATGGTATAAAAGCATTCGCCTTTTTTCGTCGGCAGCGTGGTGCCCCGGTGGATCAGGGGGACAAATATCTTGGGGTGCCATTCACCGTTATAATTGCCGCCGGCGCTGGTGCCGAACGTATATGGGGTGATGTCGACCAATACGCTGTCGGTTGCAACACCGTCGAGTACGGCTGCCTGAATGGCGGCACCCATGGCCACGATCAGGTCGGGGTCGACGCCCTGGTGGGGTTCGATATTGAGTTTTTCCCGAATCATTTTCGCCACCAGCGGGGTTCGGGATGCGCCGCCCACGAGGATGACTTTGTCCAATGCACCGGGCAAAATGGCCGCATCTTTAAAACATCGGTGCACCGAATCCAATGTTTTTTGGATCAGGGGACGGATCATCTCCTCATAGTCGATGCGATTGATCTCCATATCCAGATGGTGTTCACCGGTTAAGTACTCTTCCCGCAATCGGGCAAAGGGTGCATTGGACAGTTCCCGCTTTGCTTTTTCCACCGTCGCCCAGAGCCGGTTGGCTGCCTTGGGCTCGGCCAGGGGGCGCACGCCGTGGGCCTCAAAAAAGGTGTTATCGACATGTTCCATGAGCAGTTGATCAAAATCGTCGCCGCCCAAGTGGGTATCGCCATGACTGGCTTTTACTTCCACAACACCACCCTGAACCACGACTAAAGAGGCGTCAAAGGTGCCGCCACCCAAATCGTATACCAATACGGTCCGGTCGACGCTGTGATCCGTATCGTAGGCCAGTGCGGCGGCGGTGGGCTCGTTGATGATGCGCCGGACATTCAGCCCGGCCAGGGTGCCGGCGTTTTGGGTGGCTTTGCGTTGAGCGTCGTCAAAGTAGGCGGGTACGGTAATCACGGTTTCGGTGATCGGTTCGCCCAGATGGGCTTCGGCCGCGGATTTCAGTTTGGCCAAAATCAGGGCCGATACTTCCTCCGGACTGTACGTGCCGTCGCCCAATCCGACTTTTTCCGCCAGGCCCATTTTGCGCTTGATGGACAGTACGGTTTGGTCCGGCGCCATTGCCATTCGGTTTTTTGCCGTCCGGCCAACCAACAACTTGCCCTGGTCGTCGATCCCCACGCAGGATGGCATGATGCGTTCGCCATCCACAGCAATTATTTCAGGCCGCCCGTCGCGCACGATGGCGACTTCCGAATTGGTGGTGCCCAAGTCAATACCGATGATCGTACCCATCAGTCTTCTCCTTTTTTCACGGCTATTTTTACTTCGGCGAATTTTATGACTTCTCCTTTTAGGAGGAAGCCGGCCGATAGCTCCTCGGTTACCGTGTTATGCTCGCAGTGATTGCGCTCTTCCACCACCACCGCCTTCATGCGGGTGGGATCGAACACTTCACCGATGGTATTCATTTTTACGATTCCAGATTGATTTAAAAGCGCTTCAAAATGCTCTCGCAGCAGGGTGAAGCCTTGATGGAAATTTTGCCAGGCGTCGGTCCACTGTCGTCCGGCATTTAACCAGCCGGGACGCGGAGGATGGTCCAACCGCGCTTCCAACCGGACCAGCCGTTCGAGCATTTCGGCATAAGGTATCAGAAAAGCCCTTTGCCGGTCATCATCCGCCCGGCTGCGGTCCTGTTCCTGCCGGCTCAAACGTTCTCCAACAACTTCGAGATGCTGCTCAAAGCGGTGCAGGGTTTCACCAAAGCGGACCAGGGTGTCATGACTGCGTCGCGTGCCTTTGCGTACGTCGCTGCCTAAAATGCATAGGGCCTCATAGAAAGCGTATAGATCAGGAGTTTCTATCGCGCTGTGCTCATTTTCGGGTGGCGGCGCTGCGTCTAATCGGTCCAGCCATAGCTCAAAACGCTGCCTCAACTCTTGTTGCCAATTGTCCACGGTTCGTCCCGTTCTTTGGTGTCAGCGTGTCATGCATCCGCGCAAAAAGGTTTTCATGGCTTCGAAGGGCAGCGGTGTGCGTTCTTGCCGCCCCTTAAAATGCGACCGCACGGCTTCAATGGGGCTGCGCTCACCCGCTTGTTTCGAAAACAGCAGGTACCGTCGCCGGCTGTCGGCATCTTTGATGAGTTGGTAGGCCTCGTTTACGGCGCTGAATTGCTCCGGGAAGCGCTCCGGTGGAAATCGTTTCACGCCCCCCAGATAGGCCCGGCGAATGGTGGCGTCATCGGCATTGGTGTCGACGCCCAATCGGTCGTATGGGTTCATTTGGCGAATCCTTTTCCGCTGATGTCTAAAACAAGTCCAATTGTTTCGATTTCTTGGGGAGTTGCTCGTTATTTCCGGTCGCTGGATCTTGGGCCGAGCGTCTCTTGGGACGCGGTATCGGGAGGGGAGGAAATAACGTCTCATCATCCATCCAGTCATCATCATCATCATCCATCCAGTCATCGTCATCGTCGAGAAAGGGATTGAGGTAGTCGTTCAAGGATGCCGCCTCTTTGATCCATCCGGAAAATTTCGGTGCCTGCTCCAAAACGTCGGTGTCCCGTTGCTCACCAGCCAATGCGATGATGGTTTTCAACTCCTTTTCGGCCTGCTCGGTTCGGCGCATGAGGACCTGGGGGGGGTAGTCCATGAGAAAGCGATAGAAACGAAACCGAGCGTCATCCCCGTTGATGGTCAGCCAATGGTTGACATAACCCGTGGCGATATCAGTGCCGTCGCCATCCTTGGTTACAAGATAACCGACAATTTCGACAGCTTGCTGCCGCGGCATATCCGTCGAAGCGCCATGCGAAAGAAAATCCAAAACCAATGCGGCAAGATCATCGGGTAGCATGTCGATTCCGGCACCCTCGTCGTTAAAATTTGCGATCCGGATACAGTCGATGGCCGCATCCGAACTGAATGGGCCCTTGAGCTTTTTCTTGATATAGGCGTGGTGCGTTTTGCAGCGGCTCTCGGGCACGCCCCAGCAAGCGCAGATCAGGGCATAAAACAAGTGCAATTTCAACTCGCCGCACCCACGCGTGGCCATTGCCTGTTGCCACAAATCCTCGGCCTCGGCATCGCGATGCCCAACAAGCGCCATGGCGGACCAGCGAGCATATAGATAAGCATGCCCGCGGTAAAAGTGATCCAAGTGCGCCTCTGCCGTTTCAAGTGCGCGAACCAGCAACGCCCGCGCTTTATCCACCACCCCTTTTTTAGAATATTGCCGTGCCGACAGAATGCATCCCCGGATAATGCGTTGCTGCAGATGCTGATCGGTGGGGTCCAGGGCCGAGGCCTGTTCCAGATATTTCATCGCTTTGACGTATGCCTTGCGCGCGAGGCACCTGAGGCCGGCTTTGGTCAGGACCTCCTTTTCGCCGGGAAATTGCCGAATCATCTGATCCAGTAACTTGTTAAGACGGGAGGACTCACCTGTTTTTTCCAAAAAAGCGGCCAGTGAAAGCTGGGGTTGCAATGTGTCGGGAGAAGCTTCTATGGCTGCATTATAGCAGTATTCGGCCAGCTCGGCGTTTCTGAGAATCGGCCCTTTGCCGCGGCGGCGGAAAGGGAAAAAACCAAAGGGGGCGTCGCCTTGCGTTTCCCTGGAAAAAAGATCGCCCACATGGCCGTAAACCAGGCGTTGAACACCTCGGCTGTCATCCGGCGCGACCGAGTAGCATATGGATATAAAGTTCTCCCATTGTTCCAAAATGATGGCTTCCATTTCATTGATCTGTTCGGAGAAAAGAGCCAACGTGCGTTGGGCCCAAAAGTCTTCCGCCGGATGGGACCGTCCATTTTTCAGCGTGATTTTTTTCAGATAATCAAACCCTTGCTCCTTCGGCAGGTCGAAACAGCGATTGTAGTACAATTCGGACAATGTCAGGGACAGGCCTGCCGTTATGGATGGAAATGCCGGAAGTGCAGCGACAAGATGGGCGTGGGAGTCGCGATGACGGTTGATGGTCCAAAGGTACTGGGCGCGGGCGATGGCTTCCGCTTCCGCCTCAAATCCTGCGATTCGGCACATATTGGCGGTTAAAAAGGTGTCTTTGGCGGTCGCGTCGCCCAAGGGAGCACTCTGGATAAGGTCTAAAAAAGGCTTTGCCGTTAGTGCCGGAGCCGATTGGGGCCTTATTTTTTCCAGGGCGGCGATGGCTTTGGGGTCATCATGGGCGTAAAAGGCGCACATGCCTTTAACCAGCCATTTCCAGGAGCTGAAAGCCGATCTTATGGATATGGATTTGACGGCCTTTAATGCGCCATCGATGTCGCCTTCGGATAGTTTCTGAAGGGCCTCATAAATGCCTTCCAGGTCGCTGCGCATGCTGGCGGACAGATCATCCAAAGGCGCCTTCCTGTCAAAGGCCGTCACCAGCGTGTCCACTGCCGCCGACACCTCATCATTCAACCCATCCGAACGGCTCAGAATATGAACGGCGGCTTCCGCCGCCTTGGCAAATTGCCCCCGCTTTAAATGGAGCATCAGAGACGCGGCATTTGCCGCGGCCGGGGAAAGCTTGTTCAATTGGGCCAACACCATGGCGGCCTCATCGAGCATCCCCTTGGCCAGCCGCTGCCGGTACAATCCCGCGTAAGCCGCTTGCAGGCCGTCGAGGTGCCGTTCGGGGGCCTTTTTATGAAGCTGTTTGAAAACATCCACCGCCTGACGATAACGACCGGCCGAAAGATGCGAAATGGCCTCTGCCTCGATATTGGAACCGCCAGCCAAACGTTTCTTTGAGGCTTTTTTAGTTTTCTTTTTCGACATAGCCGCCACTTATGCCTTTAATAATGAAAGAGGGGGGCTTGCTTATCAGCCGACGATCATGCCAGAGCCATGATGGTGTGTCAATGATTGTGAGTCACGTAGGATTTGTTCTAAGGGTGCGGAAAATCAACGGGCGTTTTTTTCATGGGTTAACTTTTATGCCGAGACCCTAAGCGCCCTCAAGTATCGAATGCTGGAGAGAATGAGCGCCAGACCGATGGCGATATACAGAGTCGCCAGATAAGGTTTGGGAATGGAAGAGTGGCGTAGTGTGATGCCCATGGCCATCATCACCACGACGATCAGATAACTTTTCCACGAAAGGAAAGAAAAAAGGCATCGCTTGCCCTCCATGGGCTGAATGCGCGCCAGGTTTTTATCCACGATCTTCAAAAACCCAAAATGGTGAATCACCAGGCCCGCACCCACACCTGCCGCAGCCGGCGGCAGCGAATCACCCATGGCGTGATGAAGCCAGGTATAGGCCAGGGACAACAGCAATATGCCAACGCCGATCCACATCATCGCGGCCAGAAACAGCAGCACCGGTTTTCCGACCGCCGGCTTGAACTTGTTGATACCCATTGTCATGTCCAACCACCTTGAATCCTGCCCACCCGCAGCGCAGGGTCTCCGAATCATGCCAAGTAGAGTATATCCCGCAAAAAAAATCAAACCGTGAATGGAATGCCAACTTGATCCAAGGCAATCGCATGTAACAAATTGAACAGGGGGGTGTGATGGGGGTGCGGCGGAAGAACGTCCCAAAAATCTGATTTTGTTATCAATCACGAAGATTACGAAACTCTTATCATAGAATAAATTTGAACGCCTTCGTGTTTTTCACAACCTTGTGTGGTGCAAAAAAATGACATGCGATTGCCCTGTGAGAATAAACAAGAGCCCTTGACAACCGGCGTTTGGTTTGGCATCTGTGTTCATGGTCCTGAGCCGGATGCAGGTTTCGCGCTTTCATCATGATCATACGGTCTTTGCCTGTCTTACATCTATATTGAACTCCTTGCTTTAATAATCGCAAAGGGTAAAGGCATAAGTGTTTTCGATAAAGAAGGTATAAATGAGTCCGCAATAAGCGGATACGTTGACTTCGGCCATAGAAGCAAAAGCATTTATGGCAGATATTAAAAAGGTCACAGACAAGCCTGTTAAATATGCTGTAAATACGCATTATCATCTTGACCATGCCCTTGGAAACAGTTTTTTTTCAGATATGGGCGTCCATATTATTGGCCATACAAAATGCCGGGATACGATTATTGCCAAGGGAGAAAATGTGTTAGAAAATCCAGCGGCTTTCGGTTTGTCCCCTGATTTTTTGTCTCATGCTAATGACCTCTTTCGGTAAAATGTATGCCAACACCGCTGATATTTTAAAGCTATTTTATAGGTTCGATATCACCAGGCCTCCAGCTTTTGTCCATGGCGGCCTCGGTCGGGCCGTAGAGCCGGAGAACAGCAAAGTACCCTTTGCCGGGTACCGTAGCCATCCAGTTGGATTCTTTGCCGGTAGGCGCTTTGGGGCCAAGATACAAATCCGTGCTGCCATCGTCATTCTGCGCCGGCTTGTCACGGGAGCCAAGTGATGGGAATGGTTGGCCATTTGCCAATCCAGATCCGTTTTCAGCTTCATACAGCGTCAGCGACCAGAAGTTGGCGGCCGTGATGTTGGCCGGCAGGTTGAGGCGGTAGTTGCTGCCCCCCGTCAGGGGCTCTCCCTCGTTATCGGTAAAGCCGACAACATACATGGCGCCCTTGCCTGGGATCTTCGACAGCATTCCCGGACTGAATGAATAGTAGTTGGTGAAGAACCAAATCCGGCAGAAGGTTCGAATCTTGTTTTTCTGAACACTATGATTCCTTGCATCCAGGAGGGGAATCTGCTGCATGCTTGGGGATCAAGCCTTAATATTACGGCGCTTTATGAGGCACAGGAAAAATTGAAGAAATCCGAGGAGAAACTGCTTCTGAAGAAAGAGGCCCTGGAGAAAAAAATAATGTCCTCAAGGAGCTTATTTCCCAAATAGCGTTGGAAAAACTAGAACTTAAAGACAGGATTACGGCCAATGTGGAGCAGATCATTGTCAAAAATGGGTTGATCAACAAGGAAATTTCCGTCTTGCTCAATATTGCTGTTCACATGGTTGAAAAACATCGGCGAATGGCACGAAACAAGTTGGGGCTTGCCAACAAGGGCATCAATCTTCGCATCTACCTTATTTCGCCCTGAGATAGATTCCGGTCATAATAACTATCTTGGCTTTCACTCAGACGATGGCGGCTAGGGGGCAATACCGTCGCAGACGCCGCAAATTCGGCAGTTTTCCGGGTCGGCCGGGCATCTTGGGGTGGTTTTGCCATGGATGGCGCGTTGGTATTCGTTCCATAAATAGGCCGGGGCCAGTCCATGGTCGATGAACGCCCAGGGGAGCAACTCTTCACGTGGGCGTTCGCGATGCGTGTAAAAGGCGGGATTGATGCTTGCCTGTTTGAGGGACTGGGGCCAGTTGCCGTGATGGCGATGGGCCAGGGTGAGCAGATCGGACGTCTTGCGGTCGCCGCGGCTTAAAATTGCCTGGATCATGGCGTTGCGGGGCGAGTCGGCCTGGACCCGCACGTTTGCCACCGGCCGCAGGTTCTTTTTGATTTGCCTGATCTTTTGGTTGAGCGTCGGCACCCGGTCCATGACGGTCCATTGAAAAGGGGTCCATGGTTTGGGAACGAAGCAGTTCAGGCTGATGGTGATGCGGCCCATGCGGCCTCGTACCCGGCTGGCTCCCAGAAAGCGCTGTTTGATTTTTTGGACCAGGTCGGCCAGTGCGGCGACATCCTCTTGAGTTTCAGTGGGTAGGCCAATCATGAAGTAGAGTTTCAGGTTGGGGATGCCGTTGGCCACCAGCAGTTCTGCGGCGTCGAGGATGGCGGTTTCATTCAACCCCTTGTTGATCACGCGGCGAAGCCGCTCGGAACCGGCTTCCGGGGCGATGGTGGCGGTTTTTAGGCGACCGGATTTCAGGGCGGCCACCAGCCCAGGGGTCAGGGCGTCGGCCCGCAGGGAGCTGAAAGAGAGCTGTAATGCGTTTTGACTGCCCGCCCGGCAAAGTGTTTCGAGATGGGGCAAATCGGAGACGGCGGCGCCCAGCAGGCCGATTTTTTTACTGAGGCGGCCCGCTGTTTCCAGTGATCGCTGAAGCTGATGCAACGGGCGAAAGCGCGGCGGGCGGTAGACATATCCGGCGGCGCAAAAACGGCAGCCGTGGGGGCAGCCGCGGCTTACCTCGATAAGATGGGCATCTTCGAAGCTGGCGTGGGGTGTGACCACCACGCTGTCGGTGGCAAAGCGATCGATCCGACGGGCGTATACCCTTTTGACCGTTGCGGGAACATTCTTTAACGGGTGGAAGTTCGTCAGTGCGCCATCGGCCTTGTAGCCGACGGTGTAAAAAGCGGGGACATAGACGCCGGGAAGATCTTTGGCGGCCGTCAGTAAAAATTGCTTCCGGTCTTGATACGGATCAAAGCGGTTGAAAAAGGGTTCTATGAGATTCTCGCCCTCTCCGATGAGGAAAAGGTCAAAGAATTGGGCCAGCGGTTCGGGATTCAGAAGAACGGAGACGCCCCCTGCCATTACCAAGGGCAGTGAGATATTGCGTTGGGCTGTCGGCAGGGGGAGTTCTGTTTTTTGCAAAATGGTCAGGACATTGGCATAATCCAATTCAAAGGAGAGGGAAAAGGCCAAACAGTGGAAATCGCGCAATCTCCGTCCCGACTCAAGGGAGACCAGGGGGGCATTTTCATCTTCGGGATCGGGTAAAAAGGCGCGTTCGCAAACCACGTGTGCCATCGCGTTGAGAAGCCGGTAGGCGGTCTGGAATCCCAGGCTGGCCATGCCGACACCATAAAGATTCGGATAGACCAGCGCCACACGGATGCGATCCTGCCACGGTTTGCGAATAGTACCGACTTCTGCATCGAGTCTTGTTTTCCTTCGTTGTTCCGCTGTTTTCGTCATCCACCGCTCCGGTACGGGGGTTAAAACCGGTCAACCATTACAAATGCGATGGTGCACTCTATACCCCAATGTTTATTCAAGCAGCATACCCTTCGGCGTGGCAGCCCAAGCCCAAACAGACCGGCGCGTGGCCGCCTGCTCACCGCTGGCGGGGCCTAATCCGCCTTGCGCCTTAAGAAAGTGGGTACATCCAAATCATTGGTATCGATCACCGTGTTGCGAAAACCTTTGAGCAGCGTGGAGGGTTCCTCCTTGGCAGCGGCCTGTTTTTGGCGGATACGCTGGAAAGTGGGCTGGTCCAGATCGTCGTTTACCACGGCCAGGTCCGCCGGGGTGATGTCCCGGACCCTGCCGCCGTACGTGGGATCTTTCGTCTCGACCGGTGCTGTTTTTTCTTTTTCCATACCGATGCCCGTGGCGATAACGGTTACGCGCATCTCGTCGCCCATGTCGTCATCGATAACGGTTCCCCAGATGATTTCCGCTTCTTCGCCCACTTCGTTGTAAATGCGGTCCGATGCTTCGGTCATCTCTTCCATGGTAATATCGCTACTGCTGGTGATGTTCATCAAGACGCCCTTGGCGCCGGAGATGTTGATGTCTTCCAGCAAGGGGTGTGAAATGGCCCGTTCTGCCGCATCCACCGCCCGGTTCTCGCCGCTGGCCATGCCAATGCCCATGATGGCCATGCCGGCTTTGGACATGGTGGTTTTGACATCGGCAAAATCGAGATTGACCAAACCGGGCCGGATGATCAGGTCGGTGATGCCCTTGACCGAATGCACCAGGATCTCGTCTGCTTTGCGGAACATATCGATCATGCGGGCATTTTTCGATGCCAGTCCGCGCAACCGGTCGTTGGGAATGGTGATCACCGTGTCGGCCAGGCGCTTGAGTTCTTCCAGTCCATCTTCCGCCATGCGGCTGCGCTTTTTGCCTTCGAAGGAGAAGGGGCGTGTGACCACGGCCACGGTTAAAATGCCCAATTCCTTGCACATTCCGGCGATAACCGGCGCCGCTCCGGTACCGGTGCCGCCGCCGAAACCCGCGGTGATGAACACCATGTGGCTGTCGGCCAGCGAGGCTTTGACGACTTCGCCGCTTTCGATGGCGGCATCTCGTCCGATTTCCGGATTGGCACCGGCTCCCAATCCTTCGGTGAGTTTTTCGCCCAACTGAATTTTGACTTCGGCCTTAGAGACATCCAGGGCTTGCAAGTCTGTGTTTGCGGCGATAAACTTTACCCCGTTAAGGTTGCATGCGATCATGTTGTTGATGGCGTTTCCGCCTGCTCCGCCCACTCCGATTACTTTGATCTTGGCGGATTTTTCTTGTTCTACGACACTAAACATAGTCTCCCCCTTTATGGTATTACGGGTTCTTCCCTAGTTTTCCATAATTGTAAAATACTGCTTAAATCACCTCTTTGAACCACTTTTTCATCCGCTGCACAATGCTATTAAAGATATTGCGGTCACGGATGCGAAATTTTTTTGTGGGTGTTTTTCGTGCTCCATAGATCACCAATCCCACGCCAGTAGCGTACATGGGATTGTTGACGACGTCGGTCAGGCCGATAATGCCGCTGGGTCGGCCCAGCCGGGCCGGCAGGCCCAGAGCGGATTCGGCGATTTCGGTGACGCCGTCCAGCAGGGATGTGCCCCCGGTCACCACAATGCCGGCCGAAATGTTATTCTCCATTTCCGCCCGGTAGATCTCACGTTTGATCAGGGCGAAGATTTCTTCCATGCGTGGTTCTAGAATCTCGCCCAGGATCTGCCGCGGCAGTTTGCGCGACTTCCGGCCGCCCATGCCGGGGACTTCAATGGTCTCTTCACCGCTGATATTGGACGACAGGCACGTGCCATATTTCTTCTTGATAATTTCCGCTTCGGCCAGAGGCGCACGCAGGCCTACGGCAATATCGTTGGTCAGGTTGTCGCCTCCAAGGGCCAGCACGAAGGTGTGCTTGATGTTCTGGCCGGCAAAGACGGCCAGGTCCGAGGTGCCGCCGCCCAGATCGATTAGGGCCGTACCCAACTGCTTTTCTTCCTTTCCCAGAACGGCTTCGCCCGATGCCAGGGATTCGAGCACGATATCACATACATCCAAACCGGCCCGGTTGGCGCATTTGACGATGTTGTGGGCCGAAGTCACGGCACCGGTGACGATATGAATCTTGGCTTCCAGTCGCACGCCGGCCATGCCCACAGGATTCTGGATGCCGGTCTGGTCGTCCACGATATACTCCTGAGGCAAAACGTGGATCACTTCGCGATCCATGGGGATGGCTACGGCCCGGGCCGCATCGATCACCCGCTCCACATCGGCAGGCATGATTTCAGGTCCTTTGATGGCGATGATGCCTCGGCTGTTGAAGCCGGTGATGTGGCCTCCGGCAATGCCGGCGTATACTGAAGAGATTTCGCAGCCAGCCATCAACTCGGCCTCTTCAACAGCTTTTTTAATGGACTCCACGGTTGATTCGATGTTGACCACCACACCTTTGCGTAGTCCCACGGAGGGGTGGGTGCCGATACCGATCACGTTGACTTCCGGTCCGCTGACCTCTCCCACCACGCAACAGATCTTGGTCGTCCCGATATCGAGTCCTACGACGATGTTCTCCTGTCCCTGCGCCATACGCCCCCTCTATCAGCCGTTAGCGATGCAAGTTCGGTCGCTTGGGTTTGGTTTGATGTTTCTGCTCATCCTATTTCGACCACCACCCGATCCGGGTCCTTCAGATCGACCGTTTTGTAGTTTTGCCAACGGCGGTTATGTTCCAGGTGGCGACGCAGTTGGCTGTACCGTTTGTATTTTGCTTCATAGTCATCATAGCCGAGTTTGATTTGGCGTTTTTTTTGCTTCAAGGTCAGCACCACACCCATCTCGCGATCCAAATACAGGCAATCGATTTGGCTGAAGGAGATGGCTGCACCAGGTTCGCGGCTCATCCGCAGCACTTTCATGACAGCGGCCAAGGGGGTGGAGAGCGTGTCGTTTCCAAGGCTGATGTCGGCATAGGTGACGCCGTTGACCAGGGGCAGATCGAGTGGGTCCGTTTCTTCCAGTTCCTTGAAGATCCGGCCCTGAAGGTTAATTAAAAAAATGCGTCCCAGATCAACACGGGCCAGGGGGATGTGTTCACGCACCTGGATGTCGATAGTGTTGGGGATCTGTCGCGATACACGGGCCGTGGCGATCCACGGATGGGCCAATAGCCGCTTGCGTGCCAGGCGCAGGTTCACGGCCATCAGGTTGTCTCCCGACTGGATGCCGGCCTGAGTTAGGATCTCTTTGTGAGATAATCGTTTTCCGCAATGGACGTTGATGGTTTGAGTCCGAAAGTACGCCGACCGGGTCACGGCTGTGTATCCGGCCATGCAAAGGGCGCTGATCGCCGACAGCACAACCAATAGGGTGGTCAGCCGGAAACCGATGCGCAACCGGTTCAACCAACGACGTGGTGTCGGCTGAGACGATTTTTTGAAGCGGTTCTTGCGCACTTTTTTCTTGTTTTTGTCTAAGTGCATGGTTCTTGCCCCTTGTCGCTATCCCTTGAGCCGCGCCGCGAAGTGTTCGCCCACCTGAAAGACATTGCCGGCGCCCAGGGTCAATATCACATCGCCGCTGCGGACGATTTCGGCCAATTGCGCCAGGGCGGTCTTCATATCCTTGATATAGTGCACATCCTTGTGGCCATGGGCCTGTATGCTTTCGCATAAGGCGCTGCTGCTGATACCGTCGATGGCTTTTTCGCTGGCTGCATATATGGGTAGCACCAGCAGCACGTCGGATTGGTAAAAGCAGCGGGCAAAATCATCGAATAGCGCTTGTGTGCGGCTATAACGATGGGGTTGGAAGACCACCACCTTGCGCCGCTTGGGCCAGCCTTGCTCTACGGCCGCCAGGGTGGTTTTGATTTCTGTGGGGTGGTGACCGTAATCATCCAACACGGTGATGCCTTGGCCTTCGCCCTTGATCTCCAGTCGCCGCTGCACCCCTTGCACCTGCTCCAGAGCGGATTTTATCTGCTCAAATGCAATGCCCAACTCCAGCCCCACGGCCACTGCGGCCAAGGCATTGTAGACATTATGCATGCCCGGCATGTTCAGCAGGATACCACCCAGTTCTCTTGCCTGGTGAACGACCTTGAAGCGGCTGGTCAAGCCATCACACAAGGCATCGACGGCCTGCAGGTCAGCCTGCACATTCATGCCGTAGGTCATGTAGCGTTTGCGGATATGTGGAATTAAGTCTTGCACCGATTCATTGTCCAGGCAGAGCACTGCCAGACCGTAAAACGGGATGCGATCGATGAAGTTCAAAAACACCTGCTTGATCTCTTCCAGATCCTTGTAAAAGTCGAGATGTTCGCGATCGATGTTGGTTACCACGGCAATGGCCGGTGAATATTTTAAAAAGGAGCCGTCGCTTTCATCGGCTTCGGCCACGATGTAGTCGCCTTGGCCCAACACCGCATTGGAACCGATGCCTTTGAGTTTGCCGCCGATCACCACGGTGGGATCCAGGCCGCCGGCGGCCAGTACGGCCGATACCAGGGAGGTGGTGGAGGTCTTGCCGTGAGCGCCGGCTACGGCAATGCTGTACTTGAGACGCATGAGCTCGGCCAGCATTTCAGCCCTGGGAATCACCGGCACGGCGGCTTTGATGGCCGCGTTTACTTCCGGATTGGCGGCATCAATGGCCGATGAGACGACCACCACGTCTGCCCCGGCAATCTGTTCCGGTTTGTGGCCTTTGTAAACGGTTCCTCCGATTCCGGCGAGTCGCTCGGTGATTTCCGAGCGCCGCAGATCCGAGCCCGATACCTTGTAGTTGAGGTTCAGCAGCAGCTCGGCGATGCCGCTCATGCCGATGCCGCCGATGCCTACGAAATGGATGTGGTATTTTTTTCGGTACATTTTGTCCGTTTGTCCGTTAGCCCGTTAGCCCGTTTTCCGTTTGTTCGTTAGCCGGTTTGTTTTTGAAGGGGACACGGGCGAACGACCTATCAACTTATAGATATCATTCATAATCATCAGCGCTGCCTCGGGACGGCCGAGGGAGCGCGCTTTTTTTGCCATTTGCTGCAGGCGCTCACGGTGGCGCATGTGG
>JABDRH010000427.1 GCA_013041835.1 Desulfatitalea sp.
CCGATCCATCTCACCCGGCTGCGTTACAAAAATACAGAATATCTCGATATTCTTTAATTTTTGTGCCTTGCCGGGTGAGCGCCTCGACACCTAAAAATGTAAATTTATTTTTGCGCGAACCCTAAGCTTGGTCAAAATGGGAAAAATGCATGCTGAAGGTGCCGCGTCCCTGGGTGGCGGACCGCAGTGCGGTGGAGTAGCCAAACATGCGGGCCAATGGCACACTGGCCATAATCGATTGGACACCGACTTTTGGAGCAATGGCGTCGATTTTACCTGAACGTGCATTGAGGTCGCCGATCACATCCCCCATGAACTCTTCGGGTACAATCACTTCGACCTTCATGATGGGATCGAGCAGGTAGCCCTGCGCCCCGGCCAACGCCTCGTTACAGGCCATCGCGGCGCTGACGCGATACGCCAGCTCGGACCCCTGGGACTCTTTGAATCCCGCACCCGTCAGCTCGACGGCCACATCCACGACCGGATAGCCCATGACCGGACCGCTGCCCAGGCTCTCCATGACACCCTGCGCCACGGCATTGACAAAAACACCGGGTAACACAGTTTCATCCACTTTGCTGGTAAAATGGTTGCCCCCGCCCCGTGATAGGGGATGGATCGTCAGGCGCACCTCGCCATAGTGACGCTGACCAGCCACTTCTTTGTCGAACACCGCTGTTCCCCCGGCCGCCTGGGCAATGCTCTCTCGATACACCACCTGGGGTTTGCCCACATTGACCTGCGTATTGAACTCGCGCTGCATGCGGCTGATAATCACCTCCAGGTGAAGTTCACCCATGCCGGACAGGATCATCTGCCCGGTATCCTCATCCTGCTTCACCCGCAAGGTCGGGTCTTCATCCACGAACTTGCCGAGTACCTCCTGGAGCCTGTCCTGGTCCGAATGGGTCTTGGGCTCCACGGCCACTGAAATGACCGGTTCATAAATCTCGATATTCTCCAAGAGCACCGGATGGTCGACCTGACACAAGGTTTCTCCGGTGGAAGATGCTTTCAGGCCCACAACACCAACGATGGCGCCGGCGCCAGCCACATCCAATCGCTCGCGTTTGTTGGCGTGCATTTGCAGCAAGCGCGACACCTTCTCCTTTCTCTTGCGAAAGGGATTGTACACCTCTTTGCCCGCTTCCAGACGTCCGCTGTAAACCCGCACAAAGGTCATTTTGCGAGTCTCCATCATGGCGACCTTGAATATCAGGGCTGCCAACGGCATGTTGTCCTGAGGCGGACAGATCACCGGCGCGCCGCTTTCGGGATGAATGCCTTGCATGGGCGGCACATCGGCCGGACTGGGCAGATAGGCGATCACGGCATCCAGCAAGGGCTGTATGCCTTTATTCTTCAATGCGCTGCCGCACAGCACGGGGACTAATTTCAAAGCAATAACGGCCTTGCGCACGGCAGCCATGACGGTGGCTGTGTCAACGGGCGTTTCAGACAGATACGCCTCCATGATGCCGTCATCCACCTCGGCCAGGGTTTCCATCAACTGTTCCCGGTAGACGGTGACGCGATCCATCTCTTCGGCAGGAATCTCCTGGTCGCTGAAAGTCGCCCCCAGGTTGTCATCATCCCAGATGACAGCTTTCATGTGAATCAAATCGATGATCCCGCTAAATGACTCTTCGACCCCATACGGCAACTGAAGCACCAGGGGGGTGGCTTTGAGCCGCGTTTTGATCATCTCCACCGTGTTGAAAAAATCCGCGCCGATACGATCCAGTTTGTTGACGAAGGCCAGCTTGGGCACGTGATATTTATCGGCCTGCCGCCATACGGTCTCCGACTGGGGCTCCACGCCGCCCACAGCACAAAAAACGCCGATAGCGCCGTCGAGAACCCGCAGGGAACGCTCCACCTCGATCGTGAAGTCCACGTGTCCCGGCGTATCGATGATGTGGATGTCATGGCCTTTCCAGGGGCATGTGGTCACCGCCGAAGTAATCGTGATGCCGCGCTCCTGTTCGTCAACCATCCAATCCATGACCGCTTCGCCGTCATGCACTTCGCCGATCTTATGGGAACGCCCGGTATAGTAAAGAATGCGTTCGGATACCGTTGTCTTGCCGGCATCGATATGCGCGATAATACCGATGTTGCGTATGTCATTTATCTTGGCTGTTTTCGTCATCGTACCCACATCATATCCACCTCAAATGGATCTTGAAGATCCACATGGCCGGCCAAGGTCTCGGCTTCCCGGCCATCGATGAGAAATTTAACCGATCGAATCGACGTCACGTTCATGACCAGGGTGTTGACCACCGAATAAATGGACAGCAGTTCCGCTCTGATCCCGCCCGGGTGCGCGGCAAATGATTCAGAAGCAAAATCCACAATCGCCTTGCCTTTGTCCGTGATAAAAAAGGCGCTGAGCAACGCATCTTTAGGCAACGTGCGCCCCCCCGCGCCCTGTTGTGGCCCTGAAACCAGTTGCGCCACCAGCCAGCGTCCGAAAACCGTATCGTCTACCGGTGGGGCCATCACGCGCTGCTCGGCGACCAAGTACGCTTCGTCCCGCTGATCGCTGAAATAAAGATGCACCACCCTTTCTTCGGCCACGGGCATGGGCAAAGATTCGCCGCTTTCAACCCCTGTCGGCTTTGGGTTGGATTGGTGCGCCATCCACCATCCAGCCAGCATCGCCACGACGATGATCACTGCAAACAGTGGCAACTTGGGCAGCAAACGCTCGCTTCGGCGCACCAGTCAGCCTCCATAGGGTTCGTATCCTCAATCGGCGCATCTTTCTAAGCCAGTTGTCATGGCTTGTCAAGGGAGACGCTTGCCCCCAACCTATTTCTAATAATGACGAATATAATGTTGAATCAAATTGTTAAAGGAAAGGCTTGCAAAACCCAGAATAATAGAATAACGTCCGAACAGAAGTGTTCATATTTTCGGGTATTCGTCTATTCGGACATTCTTCCATCTATTGAAAGTGCGGACGATGCGGACAATAGCAGTTGCCATGGCCAAAGGCGGTGTGGGCAAGACCACGACAGCGGTCAATCTTGCCCATGGGCTGGCCATGCAGGGCAAGCGGGTGCTGTTGGTGGATTGCGACACCCAGGACCAGGTGGCCAAGTTTCTGGGGGTCAAGCCGGCCTATGGCCTTTACGAATTTGTCACCGGCCGTAACGGTGATGGACGACCTTTGGCAAAAATGGAAACCATTCACCGCGCCAGGGAAAATCTGTGGGTCTTGGCCGGGGGCATCAAGCTGGTGGAGCTGAAACACTGGCTGGGAGAGCAGCCTCGGGAACAGCGGCACAACCTGTTGGGCCAGTCACTGGTGCCCAAGGGCGACCGTCTCGATTTTTTAATCTTTGATTGCGCGCCGGGCTGGGACATTCTCAGCGTCAATATTCTCATGGCGGTCCAGGAGATACTCTGCCCGGTATCGTTGCAAGCGCCGGCCCTGGAGGGGCTCAAAACCTTCTTCGGTTACCTGATATCGGCCCAGAAACAAAACAACGCCCTTAACCTGAAGTATATCCTGCCCACCCTCTTCGACCGCCGTACCCGACAGAGCTTCGACATTTACGGCCGTTTAAAACGGCTATTCACGCGACAGATCTGTCACCCCATTCGCTACAATGTGCGCTTGTCCGAAGCGCCGGCCCACGGAAAAACCATTTTTGAATACGACCGTCAAGCCAGCGGCGCCCAAGATTATCAAAAGCTTACCAGGAGGCTCATCGATGACGGCATCCGAGCAGAGCAAACCCCCCGATTTTTTTGAGGAGCATCGCGTAGATCCGGTCTCCGCGGTCACTGCCTCAAAAAAGCCGGCGCCCTCACCACCCAAGAAAAAAGCCGGCTTTTATCTGACCGAATCGTTATTGAACCGGCTTGACCGCAGTTTCCACGAAATGAAGCTGGCCGGTGTACCCATTGAGAATAAGTCCGCATTGGTGGAAAAGGCCCTAATATTTGCGTTAAACGACCTTGAAATGGGTCAGGCCAGTCTGATACTTAAGGGCCTCGTCATAAAATAACCTATCATCCGGAGAAACCACTATTGAAACCGGTATCAGGTCATCTTGAAATCATGGACCGCGGCTTTGGATTCCTTCGCAACATCGAACATAATTTTGCGCCACAGCCCGCGGACACGTTCGTTCCCGCCGCAATGATCAACAGCCACAACCTTCGCGAAGGCCTATTCATCGAAGGCAGTGGCGTAAAAGGCAACGGCAAGAACAACAATTTGAAACTCCATCACATTGCCACGCTCAATGGCCTTTCGCCGGCAGCCTACGCAGCCGTGAAGCCACTGCAAAGCGGGGTCAGCATCAATCCTTCCAATCGATTCATCCTGACCCAAAACGATAAGGATCTGATGGGCAAGGCATTGGACGCGATCGTGCCGATGGGACGCGGCCAGCGCGGTCTGATCATTGCCCCGCCCAAAACCGGCAAGACCACCATCCTGCAGCACATGGCCAACGCCATTATCACCAACCACGCGGATGTGGCCATCTTCGTACTCCTTGTCGATGAGCGCCCGGAAGAAGTTACCGATTTCAAACGCGGCATCCACCAGGCCCGCGTTCTGGCTTCGTCGGCCGACCAAAGCATCGCCCAGCATATGCGCATGACCCGCCTGGCCATGAACACAGCCATCCGCTGCACGGAAGCCGGCCGGGATGTAGTGGTGCTCATCGATTCCCTGACCCGCATGGCCCGCGCCTTCAACACCGAAACACCGAGTCACGGCCGGACCATGACCGGCGGCCTGGGCGCCAATGCGCTGGAGATCCCACGGCAAATCTTTGGTGCGGCGCGTAATTTGGAAGGGGGCGGCTCGTTAACCATCATGGCTACCATTCTCATCGATACCGGCAGCCGTATGGACGATATCATCTACCAGGAATTCAAAGGCACCGGCAACCTGGATCTGGTGCTCAGCCGGCCGTGTGCCGAACGGCGGGTGTGGCCGGCCATCGACATCAAGGCCTCCGGCACCCGGAAGGAAGAACTGCTGTTGAACAAAGCGGATTATAAAGTGGCGATCGATATCCGGCGCGCCCTGGCCAAGCTGGATACGGTGGGGGCCATGGAGGCACTTCTGACGCACCTTAAGGGATGATCATGGTTTTCGGCTTGCGTTTCAACCGTATGGAACTGGCCGGCTCGCTAGGCGACCTGGGAACGCTGTTGCCCCTGTCGATCGGCATGATTCTGGTCAACGGGCTCAATCCCGTGGGGCTTTACTGCGGCGTAGGGCTCTTTTATATCTGCTCGGGCCTTTATTTTCGGGTCACTTCTCCGGTGGAGCCAATGAAAGTGGTCAGCGCTTACGCCCTGACCACCGGCGTGGCCGCCGCGCAGATCCAGGCCTCCGCCCTGTGGCTTTTTTTCTTTCTTCTGCTCATCGGACTGAGCGGCCTGATGGCGCCCATCAGCCGGTATATTCCCAAACCGGTGGTGCGCGGCGTGCAGTTGTCCACCGGGGTGTTGTTGGTGACCCAGGGGTTCAAATTCATGCTCGGCACGACAGAGTTCCAGCGGCTGCAGCATGCCGCCGAGCCTTATCTGACACATCAAACCGTCGGCCCGCTGCCGGTGGGCGTTCTCATCGGCGGTCTATTGGGCATTATGACCCTGCTGTTGCTGAACAACCGGCGCCTGCCGGCCGCCATCGCGGTGGTCTGCGGCGGCCTGGTCGTCGGACTGTTACTAGGCGCCGGCGAAGGTTTGGGCGGATTACGCCCCGGCTTTCACGCGCCGACATTGCTCCCCTTCGGCTTTCCCTCGGCCGATGCGTTCGCCGTGGCCCTGGCGGTGCTGGCCCTGCCCCAACTGCCCATGACCATTGGCAACGCCGTCATTGCCAATGCCGATCTGTCGATTCAATACTTTCCCCAAAACGGACGGCGCGTCACGCAGCGCGCCTTATGCCTGAGCATGGCCGCCGCCAATCTAGGCGCCTTCTTGCTCGGCGGCATGCCCATGTGCCACGGCGCGGGCGGCCTCGCCTCCCGCTATCGCTTCGGCGCCCGCACCGGAGCCTCCAACTTGATCATTGGCGCCGCCTTTGTGTTGATTCCCCTTCTTTTCGGAGAGGATGTGCTGGCCTTGGTCTCCCTGCTGCCCATGTCGGCGCTGGGGGTTTTGCTTGTTTTCGCGGGCGCCCAACTCGCCCTGACGATTCTCGATCTGCAGACGCGCAAAGCCCTCTTTGTGCCGGTCGTGATGTTGGGCATCACACTGGCGTCCAACCTGGCCGCGGGTTTTTTGGTGGGGATCGCCCTGGCATACGTTCTGCGCTCTGAGAAGCTGATGGTGTAGCCGCCCGCTTGTCAACGCGCACTAGTTTTCGTCGTCCAAATCCAATATGGTGCGGATATGGTTTAATATCTCGAGTTCCTCGCGGCCCACGCGCTTGTCGGCGATGGCGATTTTCATGGCCACTTCAAACGCCTCTTCCCGTTGTGCCAGGGTGGGCAGCATCACGGCCAGACCCTCCAGCGCCTTGTGTATATCGGCGCTTACAATCCGGCCCTGGGTTTGAATCAGCGCCTTAACCTCGGCCGGCGATTTATAATACGATTTATAGTCGCGAATAACCTCCGACGATGCCCGATACTGGCGTTTGTCCAAAGCGCGTTCGGCGCCGACCACGGCCATGATGATACGGATAATGGCTTCGGCGAACCCGCCTTGCGCCACGCGCCGCCGGGCAAAGGCCTGTTCGCGGCGTTGGGCAATATTGATCAATCGCTGGTGATCGTCCTGCGCCTTGCTTGAGACCGACGCTTGCTCACCCCACCAAAAGGCGGTCCAGGGGTTGTTGTAAAGGGCCTTGAAAGTCCATTCCTGAACCTGGTCGCGGGTGTCTCTGAAAATATCAAGCATCGAGGTAATATACTCTGAGAAATCGGCCTCTAAAACTGCAAAGAAATTATCGGGAGCCACTTGACGCCGATCTTGTTTCACCAGCGATGCCCAAAATCCCAGCGGCCAAAACAAGGGATTGATATCCGAGCAAAGCGTCCGCTGCAATCGAAGGGGGTGGCACTGACGTATGCTTTCGGCCATCCAGGGAGTTACAAACGCCTGTACCCAGGGTCGCATCCATTGACGGTAAAAGGCGTCAATCGACCTTGAAACGGCGTCCACGGGCACGAATGCGGCCTCATCTTCAAGGCCGTCATCCATCGCCAGGATATCGCTCATTTCGCGTAATTCGAATGTCACGGTGTAATCTTCAATATCCGGGTTGGAAGGCTCACCGGTTATGACCATTTCATACAATCCGGGTGCAAGGTACTCCACCATCTTGAGACTGCCGATGATCTGGCGGTGTTCCTTGTCGGCCACTTTTCCGGAAACAAAAATACCCAAATGGCCGATGTTTTCATGAACCAGGTACACAATTATTTGTCCCTGACGCCGAATCTCTTCTACCGATCCATACACCTTCACGATCCAGTTCAGGGCCTGGGGAGGCGGCGTGATATTATCACCGCTGGAGGCAAAGACAAAAATGGGATCCCTGAAATTCTTTAAATTGATGGACCGGCCTTCCTGAAGCTGCACCAATCCATGCTCAAGCTCGTTGCCAACGAAAAGACTGGTCGTTATAAAGTGGATTTCATTGGCATCGAGTTTGAAAAAACCACCCCACCATTTTTCGAAATTCAAATACCGTTCGGCTTCGGTATCCACTTTGGTAAACAGGTTGTACTGTTTGTTCCAATACGTGTTGGCGGGGTTGAGGTCTTCAAAACCGGCCACCAAGTGGGCGCCGTCAAATTGCCCGCCGCCCAAGTCCGACCACAAAGACGATAGCCAAACGCCGCCGCACAATCCGCCCTTGTATCGCATGGGGTTGGCCCCTTCCACACCGCCCCAATAAGATAGGGGAGAGCCGTTGAAAACCATGGGCCCCACCACATCCGGCCGATCGGCGCCAATCAGCGCTGCAGCCCATCCGGCCTGGCAATTACCAATCACCGCGGGTTTGGGGGCATCGGGATGCCGGTGAGCCACTTCTTCCAAAAAGATAATTTCAGCCTGCTGAACCTGCGCGATGGTCTGACCCGGAACGGGATCGGGAAAAAACGAGATGAAATACACCGGGTGTCCATAATCCAAAGCGACACCGATCTGCGAATTGAGTTTGGAGCCGCCGATACCCGGTCCATGACCGGCCCGCGGATCGATGATCACCAAGGGCCTGCTGGCTTTTTCAGTCTTCCGGGAATCCTGCATCACCGTGGTTTCGCTTCGTTTATTGTGATCGCCAGTTTTGCGCTCAGGGTCGGTTTTGGCTCTGCGTCTGTCCAGGATTTTAATCAGGCTGTAATTCACCGGGGAATCAAACGTCCGGGCGTCCATGATGGTTTCATAGTCGAAAATCAGAACCGGCGGCTGGCCTTCGTGCAAATGGGAAAAGAAATGATTGCCTCTTTGGCGCATGATATCCCAGAACAAAATAGAGCGCTGGCAGCGGTCGACGGCATAATCCATGGCTGCCTGAAGCCAGTTGGCGGACATCTGCATGGGGGTCATTGCATTTAACGTCATGTAAATTCTCCTGGTGAAAAGGTGCCGCCATTGCCCCAACTGAACGACTTCGGGGTCAGGGTTGCTCGGGAATGACGTTGATGCTTTTCAATTCCTTAAGAAATGTATCGATATCAATGGGTTTGACAAAATAAGCGCAAGCGCCCCCTTTGAATAAAGCGTTGGCCGCCTCTGTGGTGCCGTCCAAAGCTGTTGTCATGACCACTTTGACCATCTCGTCGGCGGTAACACCGGCGTCTTGTTCCAGTTTGCGAATACGGCGCAACGC
>JABDRH010000431.1 GCA_013041835.1 Desulfatitalea sp.
GTTGGGACGACCGCTCATCACAATCTCCTGCCATGACGACCTTACGGCAGCCGACCTGTTGGGGCGTTACCTGCTCAATGGCGAGTGCACCCAATGGCATGACGGGCCCCTGACACGCGCAGTGCGGGAGGGCGCCGTTTTTTACCTCGACGAAATCGTGGAAGCGCGCAAGGATACGACGGTCGTCATCCACTCGCTTACCGATCACCGCCGGGAACTTTTCATCGAACGTCTGGGCGAGAGATTGAAGGCGCCCGACGAATTCATTCTCGTGGTTTCCTATAATCCCGGATACCAGAACATCATGAAGGATCTGAAGCCTTCCACGCGCCAACGGATGGTCTGCATCGAGCTGGGGTTTCCCCCGCCGGATATCGAAAAGCGGATCATCGTGAATGAAAGCGGCATCGACGCTGCCCTGGCGGATGACCTGGTGCGCTTGGGGCAGGCGATCCGACAGCTCGATGTGCCCGGTCTGCCGGAAGTCGCATCCACGAGATGCCTGGTGGCCGCCGCCGATCTGATCCAGAAGGGTCTCGACCCGAAGGAGGCCATAAGGGCCGCCATTTTGGCGCCGCTTTGTGACGATGCGCCTACGATTCGCCGCCTGATGAATATGGCCGACACCTATTTCGCAACCTGATCATGAACGACGCATGCGACGCACCGAAGCGGAACGAATCCGACGATGGCAACGGATATGGGCTTTTAGCCAGTGCCGTCGCCGGCCGCGAGATCGATATCCAGTGGCATGCGCAGTCCAATGTTTCAAGTTACACTGACAATCACTGCATTTACCTGCCGGTCGCCGATCGCGCGGAAAAGCTGGTTTTCCATGTCCTGGCCCAGGCCCTGCTGATTCGGGGGCGGTCTTTGGAGCGGCGCCTGGCGCGCGGGCTGATCGGCCGTAAGAGCGTCCGGTCCCGGTACCTTTTTCTGGAGGTCGTCCGCAACGCCAGGGCCTTTGCCCATATCCTGCCGCGCGCTTTTAGTGCGCACGAGGCCATTACCGGCTTTGCCCATGATCCCGATTCAAGGCAGGACTCCCTTCGGATCGCCAGGGGGGAAAAGGTCTATGCGATTCCCGCCACCCCGCCATTTTTCGGCACTATTTTACCTTTGAAAGTGCTTAGGACGCCTCACGTCGAAGGCGCAGGCAGCGATTCCGCCCAAACGCGATTGGAAGGCAATTTTCGGATCCGGCCGGTTGATGAACTGGCAGAGGATGACGAAGGTGAAGATTCCAAACTGCTTCGGATGTTTTCGAATCCCCTGTTCGGCGGGGGCTGGCTCTTAAAGATCCTGAACGATATTCTTCAAATGGGAACGTCGGGAAAGATCGGGGCGCGGAACGATTCGGCCGGCGGAGCGGACATGCCCGCCAGCCAGGTCCTGACCCATGAAAAAAAGAGTGCTTTTGCTCTGCAATCCGGTGTGATCGGTCGATTCAATACCACCCATAAACGGGGCATGCCGGCGTATACGATGAGTTATCCGGAATGGGATTGCGCCAAAGGGATGTATCGTGAGCATTGGGCCTTTGTGCAGGAGGCGAATCCTGGATCGGATGAACAAGATGATCAAATCCATCACCCGCTTCGATCACCCTCGGCGCTTTTGATTCGCAACCTGTCCAATATCGGCGTCAGCCATGAAATACATCATGGCCGGCCCGATGGCGACGAGTTCGATCTCAACCGGCTGCTGGACTACCATATCCATCGCAAATTACGCGGATCTCCGAAAATTGATTTCTATACGACCCGTCTGAAGACGCGAAGAGACCTGGCCGTCATGATTCTTCTTGACATCTCCAGCTCCACCGCCGAATCCGGCGGGCAGGGACGATCCATCCATCAACGGCAAGTCCAGATCGCCCACCAACTCATGATGGCCTTGCATTGCCTGGGCGATCAGGTCGCACTGTTCGCGTTTCACTCCTGGGGGCGCAAGCGCGTGCGGCTCTATCGGATCAAGGAATTTTCGGAAAGCCTGGTCGGGCCGGTCGAGGAACGAATCCGGCACCTGTCGCCTTCCGGATATACGCGCATGGGCACGGCGCTGCGGCATGGCTACACGAAACTGGAACGGGAGACGGGACTTGCCTTTCGCGTCCTGGTCTTTGTAACCGACGGTTTTGCCTATGACCAGGACTACGAAGGGCAGTATGGAGAAGCGGACACCCGGGCGGCCCTGGAAGAAGCCCGGCTGCGGGGCACGGGCTGCCTTTGCCTGACGGTCGGTAGCGACCAGGATACCGCGAAATTAAAGGAAATCTTCGGCCCTTCCGCCACCTTGCACGTCAGCAGTGAAAAACAGGTCATTTCCCATATCCGCACCGCGTTTCTCAGCGCACTTGCCCAGTCCACGCGGTGTTGACGCCATTTGACCGCGATGAACCACGCTCTCGCTCAAAAGGGTTTGCGATGAAAATACATGGTCTGCTGCATCCACATGAGATTGTAGACGCCGACAAACATCGCAAATCGAGTCGTTTCTTTCGGCCCCCACGCCGCCATGCAGTGATCCCAAATTTCATCCGTCATTTCATTGTGCACGATCGCATGGACAAACTTGATGGCGAGGCTTTCTTGGTCGCTCCACACCGACGAGTCGGGGTTGTGAATCATCACCGCCTTTTCCGCCGGTATTGTGTAAGACCCATTCTTATCCGGTTTTTTTCTTCGCCGTTGAGCCAGGTCATGTGATCAAAACCGTTAAACGGTTGCTCAATCCGGCAAACTTTGTCAACCTTCCAGAGGCCATTGGGTTCACGTTCACGCTTCGCTTTTTTTAATTTACGGTGTTTTCATTTTTTTTCATCTCTAATCTCCTGTCAGTTATTTGTGTTAACTGCAACTTCATTAAAATCTCCAGACCTATGAATTAATTGCTAAAAAGTGCTTCTTACTGCAACCGTGACAACGGGTGTGAATGCTGAAAACTTTTGACCCTGCGGATTTTCAGTTTCTAGAGCCATGCCATGAACATAAGCGGTGGAAATCTCAACATCAGCGTTTATCTTGTATCCCACTCCGGCAGTCAGAGACAGAAGATCTCCCTCGGCTGCGGCAAGTGCATTCAAATAGTCCGGATCCATGGCTTTTTCCGTGAAGCTCACGCCGCCTCTAAAAACAAATTTCTCGGCTGTATACTCGGCACCCAAGCTAAAGCTAGAATTGTTGCGCCAATTTGTTTTAATAGTAGCGTTGTTAAGTATATATTCTTCCACGCTGCCCCACATCCTATAGGCATAGTCAAAACTTAATAACATCTTTGGGGATGCCCTAAATGCAATGCCCGCGAGAATATAATAAGGCAGCTTATGCTCGAATTTGGAATCGTTATTCGCAACACCAAATTCTACAGCTTTTCCTTCCATTTCTATATCTACTTCACTTTTTATTTGAAGCCCGAAATTTAGACCGGGCACTGCGCTGTAAAGCATCCCCAGGGCAAACCTATGACCTGCCAAGCCACTGTAATCATAATCATAAGAACCCACTCCCAAAAATGTGGTGTTCGTCTTCATCATGCCGTATTCGATTTCCCATGTACCGCCAATTGAAAGGTCGGGCAAAACTTTATAAGCAGCAGATAGACCCAATGAATAGAAACCGACTGTTGATTCCACATTTGCTATCATCCCCATAAACGGCACGCCCTCAAAAGACATGCCACCTGCTCCATATGCTGAGTACAACCCCATTCCGAAAGCCAAATCACCCTTTGAAATGGCTACAAAACCTTCAGGCGAAACCCCACCCCCAGTGCTCTCGTATTCTGTGCCGTCAGTGTCTTGCATGGTATAGACGACAGTGGGCAAGAACATTAACCTGAATTCAGCACTTGTCTTACCTTTTTCAATCTGCGTCAGACCGGCCGGGTTCCAAAAAACGGCCGAGGCATCATCCACAGCACCTGTATAGGCATATCCCATTGCAATACCTCTGGTTCCAACCACAGGATTGTCCCAACCGGCGGCAAACACATTTCCCACTAAAACCGAACAGAATAACAAGGCGGAAACGATTTTTATTCTCATTAAAATACCCTCCAAAATAGCATTTAGCGATTACCCGGTTCGTTCCATGTGCGTTACTGTGCGAGAGCCAGTACAAGCATAAAAGAGTTAATTCAAATTTGGTTGATATTTAAAATGGTCCATGTTCTTAAAATCAGGTATGAAGAGCCGGCATAGCAACGATGATATTGCTTGATGCATGCCACAGCATATAGAATAATAAAATCAGGATATTAATAAATATGTATTTGCATAATGCCGATATTCGGTCATAAAATGGAACGATATTTGGGCATCGTTAATAACTGACGAAATATCAGCAACAAGGAATATCATGATGGCAACTGACAAAGAAAAATTTTTCATCAAAGCAATCAACCTGGTCTGTAGCAGCTTGGATATTACAGTTTCCGTCCAACGCCTACGAAATTTTCTGGTAACGACGATGCCGGTGGATCATATCAATCTGTCGATTTATGAACCCGAATTGAAGTGTGCCCGCACCATTGTCTCATCGAATGACCAAGGAGGGGTGGAATGGGTCGATGTTCTGATTCCCATGGACGAAAAAATCGTAGATTTCATAGAAAATAAAGTGACGAATGAACCGGTCCTCATCCATGATCTTGAAACCGATGAGCGGGTCGGCCCTGCCACTGAATTCCTCCCCCCATATTTGAACCCATTCAAAGGACAAAAAATGTCGATTATCGCACTAGGCCTGATTATCGATGGAAAATGGATTGGCACATGCGCTTTCGTATCTTTGGGGGAAAAAAAATACCAACAGCATCATGTTGATCTTCTGGCGCCGTTACAGGAACCATTCGCCTTGATGCTTTCCAACTGTCTGCAATATAGGAAAATTTTAAGATTGCAGGAAATGCTGGCTGAAGAAAATCAATTTCTGCAAAAAGAATTACGAAACGTATCCAGTGACATAATTGGGCAGGACTATGGTTTGAAGTATGTAATGGAAATGGTAAACCAGATTGCACCAAAGGAAAGCCATGTATTGTTGTTGGGAGAAACCGGAACAGGAAAAGAAGTCATTGCCAATGCCATTCATAGGTTGTCTCCCCGAAAAGAGGGTCCTTTTGTAAAAGTTAATTGTGGGGCAATACCGGAGAATTTAATGGATAGTGAGCTTTTCGGGCATGAAAAAGGAGCTTTTACCGGTGCATTTGGACAGAAAAAAGGAAGATTCGAACGGGCTAAAAACGGGACCATCTTTCTTGATGAAATCGGAGAGTTACCATTGGCGGCCCAGGTAAGGCTTCTAAGAGTCATTCAACATCAGGAAATTGAGCGGGTAGGCGGGACAGAGACGATTCAGCTAAGTATAAGAATTATCGCAGCGACGCACAGGGATCTGACCCAAATGGCTCTAAAAAATGAATTCAGAGAAGATTTGCTGTATCGTATCAACGTATTTCCCATTTCGATTCCCCCTTTGAGACAGCGGAAAATTGATATTCCAGCGCTGGTGGATTACTTCGTTGATCGGAAATCAAAAGAGCTGAAACTGAATGAAGTTCCTAAAATATCAAAAGGAAGCCTGAAACGCTTGATTGATTATCACTGGCCCGGCAACGTTCGAGAACTTGAAAACGTTGTCGAGCGCGCACTTATTCGATTTGATGGTGGCTTGTTGACCCTGGATGATAT
Organism: Desulfatitalea sp.; assembly: GCA_013041835.1. Lineage (GTDB taxonomy): Bacteria > Desulfobacterota > Desulfobacteria > Desulfobacterales > Desulfosarcinaceae > Desulfatitalea. The sequence continues at coordinate 5,693 of JABDRH010000431.1, forward strand.
TTTAATTCAAAACGCGCAAACAAAATATCATGCCCATTCTGAAGACTCGTCTGGAATCCTTGCCTTTGATGAGATGGCCAGACGCCATATTGTAAAAGCGATTAAACACACCAATGGTCGGATTAGTGGTCCAAAAGGCGCGGCCGCTTTATTGCAGATGCATCGAAATACCCTCAGGAGCAAGATGAAAAAACTTGGCCTCTGAGGGATGCATGCCTTGCCAAATATGACTTGAGCTTGGCGAGGGCCTAAACAAATCAGGGCGACATGCCGATACGTTTTAGGGGGGTTTTGACTCGATGGTAAATGAAATTAAGCTTCAAGAGCGCCGTAGGACCCAGGGAAAAAATGATTCCCTCATCTTGCTTGTCTTTGAGCAAAGTCTGCGGCGTTCCATCCACCGGCACATATCCTGTGTGCACCGGCGGATGCGCCTTGCAGGCGAACTAAAATCCAGCGCAATCTGGGGGAATTATTTCTTACCTGCGCCCTTGATGAACGATTGGAATAAAAACGATGAAATTCGGTAAACTATTCGCCATTGTTGTTTTATTGTTTGTGCCGGGGTTGGTTGTTTCGGTTGCCATGGAAAACGCCCTTTCGTCAACGCAAGAGGAGCTTGTTTTTATTTTTCAGAAACCGGTCGAAGGTGTCCCGCTGCTTAATGTCATCAACGATATCTTAAAACAAAAGGGATATCGCACCATTGAACTGAAGCCATCGGTTTCCAGAAACATCGGCTCAATCAAACCGGTCAACTATGCAACTGGCTTTTTTATATCGGAAATGGGCCATTTTTTGACGAATCACCATGTCATACAAAAGGCGAACACCATTTTTTTGAGAACCGTGGAAGGGGAAACCATCGAGGCAAAGGTGTTGGCCGAAGACATAAAAGACGATATCGCAATCTTGTCGCTGGTAGAGGAAAAAAGAGTAGCCCATTGGTTGGCACTTGGGGAATTTACGAAAGAAAGCGTTGGAAAAAAGATCAAGATTTTGGGATATCCATTCCCTGCCGTGTTAAAAAGGCCCAGTATGGCAACTGGCATTATATCTAAAGCGAATGGTGTGTTGGGAAATCAAAACAGTCTTCAGATATCGGCGCCGATACATCCGGGAAACAGCGGAAGTCCGATTCTGGACGAGAACAATCTTGTGGTCGGCATTGTAAATGAGCAGTGGTTCGGCAATCAATTAATCGAAACGAACAAACCATTGCCGCCATACCTCAATTTTGGAGTCAATGTGAATTTCGCCAAACCTATGATTACACAGTTAAAAATAGACAACCAGCTCTCATCGAATGAAAAAACGGTCTCCATATCCGATGCTGAGCAAGCAACGGCGCTTGTGATGGTAAATACCAACGATGTTGGAAAACAGGTGCTACTGCCCGGAAAAGGTCGTCTGGTAATGATCCAATTGGAACGTTTGAATGGTTTCGATTTGATCTGCTACACAGCGGTTCAACTCAATGAAGAAAAACCCGGCAACATCGCATCCGAGACAAAACAAGGAGGCTGCATTGTCGGAGGACCCAAAATACCGTGCAATATCCTCGCGCAAAAAATACTGGTCGATATAGAAAATATACTAGATTTGAAGGGAATTGGAGTGCAGGCAAGCAGACAATAAATTGCGCTTCCCGTGCTTTCTGTTTGATCGCCGCTGGGTGCCTCAAGCCTCTGGGCTCTGGGCTCTGGGCTCTGGGCTCTGGGCTCTGATGTCGGACCAAACTGAATTAAACCCCAATGTCAAAGTCATCGAATCAAGGCTTATGTGTTTGTATATATTGACATAACATAAAGCATAGAACCTCACAATCTGTATTTGTTTGGAATCATAAACTCGCTTTTCATAATCTTGTGTTTTTCCTGCTTGGTAACCTAAAAAGTGCAAAGGGGTTAAGATTTTATTGCCCTTCGTCATAGGGTTCATCTGCATAGCATCTCAGAGGACGGAGAATCCAATTGTCAAAACACTGGTTACAGGAAATACATTTTGCTTTTTCAAAATTCCCATTTTTCCACCGCTTAATTAATCCAGGCTCTCTGATTAAAGGCCTGGACATGGATACGAAATCGGCAGCACCGTCTTCTACTATTCTGGCCATTACATTTGGCGTTCGATGTCCGCCGACTAATATAACTGGTATTGCAACAACTTCCTTTAAAGCTTTTGCATATATCTGAAAATATGATTCTTGCTCTTTTTTGTGTATTCCTTTAACTGAAATGTGGTCTTTGCTTTCAGATAGAGTGCCTCCGGATACTTCAATGCAGTCGATACCGGCCCGTGTAATTCTATCTGCAATATTTAAGGCTTCATCCTTTTCAAGACCGCCATCAACAAAATCATTGAAGTTCATTTTTATCATTAACGGGTAATCAGTTCCAATCAACTGGCGTGTTCTATCTATGACATCGACCATAAAACGTGCCCGGTTTTCGACAGCGCCGCCGTAATCGTCAGTCCTGATATTGGTAAAAGGGGACATGAAATTATTGATTAGGTTCCCATGTGCACCATGATATTGTACTGCGTCAAACCCGGCCTCCTTTACTCGACGACAGGCTTGAGCAAATTTTTCAACAATTTCCTTAATATCACCCACATTCATCTGCCGAGGAGGGACTACATCACTGCCATTTATGGGTATGGCAGAAGGGGCAATCGGTGCAGAGCCGCGCAATTCAGCTATATCTTGTCTTCCCAAGTGACCGATCTGCATTGCTATTTTTGCTCCTCGTTCATGAACAGCACGTGTAATCTTTTGCCAAGTTTCAATATAGCGATCTTCATAAATACCAAAAGGGGATCTAAAACCTAGCGTGTGAGGATAATTTTGCCACGCTTCAATACAAGCTCCGCAGGTAATTATTAATCCGATCTCACCTTCAGCAAGCTTGCAATATAGTTCTTCAAGCTCTCGTGTCGGGTGGCCATCAAATGTTGTCATTCCCTCCGCAGTAGCTGAACGTACAAATCGATTTCTCAGATGCATTCCTTTTATGCTCGCCGGTTCAAATAGCTTTTTAATCATTTTTTCCTCCTTTCGGTCATTTTTATATTTACCTTGAATTCGCGCTAAATGTGATTTTAAAAAAGGTTTAGAAATAAACATCCCCCGTTTGGGGGATATGCTTTATTTATTTTTAAAAATCAAAG
>JABDRH010000037.1 GCA_013041835.1 Desulfatitalea sp.
ATGATCACCATGGGGGTGGAAAAGGACTGGAACCAGCCCACTACCAGCACGAAAATAAGGATCAGCACCACGCCGAAGGCCAGCCCCAAGTCCCTGAAAACTTCGTAGGTGATGTGCCATTCACCATCCCACTTCATCGCGTAAAGGCGGTCGCTGTTGGGGACGTCGGCGGTGAGCTGGGCGATTTCGTAGCCTTCGGGGATTTTCAACGCTTTGATCTTTTTGTGCATCTCCAGGATGGCGTAGACCGGGCTCTCCTTGGCGCCGGCCACATCGCCGATCACGTAGACTACCGGCATGAGGTTCTTGTGGTAGATGCTCTTGTCATCGGCGGTTTTTTGCGCTTTGACCAGGGAAGATAAGGGTACCAGGTCGCCCGTAACGGAGCGAACCTTAAGGCCTTGCAGGCGCTGGATATCGGCCCGATCGGCCAGGGGCAGGCGAACGATCACGGGTACGTCCTCGCGTTCCCGGGGCTGGTGCAAAAGGCCAACCTGGCGGCCGTCCAGTGCCAGCTTGAGCATGTCGGCGATCTGCATCACGTGGATACCGTGCAGCGCGGCCTGCTCCCTGTCGATTTCCAGTTGATAGCGGGGCGAGTCGGCCTCCATGAACCAGTCCACGTCCACCACCCCTTCGGTCCCTTCGAAGATTTCCATCACCTGAGTCGCGATTTCCCGCTGGCGGTCATAGTCCGGTCCATAGATTTCGGCCACGAGGGTGGAGAGCACCGGCGGGCCGGGCGGCACTTCGGCCACTTTGATCCGGGCGTTGAAACGCCGGGCGATCTCTTCCAGGGGCGGCCGGACCCGCTTGGCGATATCGTGGCTCTGCCGGGCGCGGTGGTGCTTGCCGGCCAGGTTAACCTGGATGTCGGCCATGTAGGGCGCCCGGCGCAGGTAGTAGTGGCGCACCAGGCCGTTGAAGTTGAACGGTCCGCTGGTGCCCACGTGGATTTGAAAGTCGGTCACTTCGTTGACCGTGGCCAGATAGTCTCCCATCTGCCGGGCCGCCCCTGCCGTGGCCTCCAGTGTGGCACCTTCGGGCATGTCGATGATCACCTGGAACTCGCTTTTGTTGTCGAAGGGCAGCATCTTTACTTTGACCAGCCCCAAGGCCACCATGGTGCAAGAGACCAAAAGAAGACCGACTACGCCGATGAGAAATAGCCAGCGCCATTTGGCGTTGTGGATCAGCGGGTCCATGACCTTGCGGTAGAGCCGGGTGGACCAGTCTTCGCCGCCGTGATCCTGCCCGCCCATTTCTCCAGGTCCGTTGGATTTGAGCAGCCTTACAGATGCCCAGGGGGTGACGATGAATGCCACCATCAAAGAGAAGACCATGGCGGCCGAAGCGCCCACGGGGATGGGACGCATGTAGGGCCCCATGAGGCCCCCTACGAAGGCCATGGGCAGAATGGCGCCGATAACCGTCAGCGTGGCCAGGATGGTGGGGTTGCCCACTTCGTCCACGGCCTCGATGGCCACCTTAAGACGGCTGCGATTTTTGTTTTCGGGCAGATGATAGTGGCGTACCACGTTTTCCACCACCACGATGGCGTCATCCACCAAAATGCCGATGGAAAAGATCAGGGCGAAAAGGGTGATTCGGTTCAGGGTGTAGCCGTAAAGGTAGAAGATGGCCATGGTCAGGGCCAGGGTGACCGGAATGGCCAGGGCCACCACACCTGATTCGCGCCGGCCGAGCACCAGCCAGATGAGCAGGGTGACCGACACGACGGCGATCGCCATGTGATAGAGTAGTTCGTTGGATTTTTCCGCCGCCGTTTCGCCGTAGTTGCGCGTGACGGTCATTTGAACGTTGCCGGGCAGTTTGCCGCCGCGGATCTTGTCGATGCGGTGAAGTACTTTTTCGGCCACGTCGATGGCGTTGGTGCCCTTGCGCTTGGCTATCGAGAGGGTGACGGCCGGACGCATGCCTTGGGCGATGATATGCTTTTCTTCGGTGGCCGGTCCCGTTCCGAAAAAGAGATACTGGTCGGGCTCGGCCGGCCCGTCGACCACCGTGGCCACGTCTTGCACGTAGACCGGCCGGTCGTGATAGGTGCCCAGCACCACCCGTTGAACATCTTCACGCGTTTTAAGAAAGCCGCCCACGTGGACAGTCACCTCCCCGTCTTGGGAGGGGTAGGTGCCGGCGTGCGCCGCCTGGTTGGCCGCCTTAAGCATGGCGGCCGCCTGGTTCAGATCGATGCCCACCGCTGACAGGCGCACCGGGTCAAACGATACGCGCACTTGACGCGGTGTGCCGCCGATCAGGGTGGTGATGGAAACGTCCGGTTGGCGTTTGACCACGGTTTCGATTTCGGCCGCCACCCGGCGCAGCAGGTAGTGGTCCACCGCGTCGTCGGGGCTCCAGAAGGTCAGCGCCAGGATGGGCACGTCGTCGATGTAGCGCGGTTTGATCAACGGCGGCGAGGCGGCCCAGGGGATGCGGTCGAAGTTGGCCGTCAGCTTGGATTGCAGGCGTACGATGGCGGTTTCTTCGTCCTGGCCCACGTAAAAGCGCACCACGGCCATGCTCATACCGGGGCTGGAGGTGGTGTAGACGTACTCCACGCCGGGAATTTCCCACAGCAACCGCTCCATGGGCCCGGTGATGCGCTGTTCCACTTCCTCGGCATCCGCGCCGGGCATTTGTACGAAGATGTCGATCATGGGCACGATGATCTGGGGCTCCTCTTCCCTCGGCAGGGCCACCACGGCGGCGATGCCCAGAAGCATCGATGCGATGATCACCAGCGGGGTCAGCTTGGAGTTGATGAAAAAGTGTGCGATTTTTCCGGCGGTGCCGATATCTGTGTTCATTGGATCGCCTCCACAATCAAGCCGTCCTGAAGTGTCGCCGGCACCTGGGTCACATACCGCTGGCCTGCCTTGAGGCCGGAGATAATCTCCACCCGGTCGCCGAGACGTTTGCCGGTACGCACCAGCCTAAAGCGTGCCGTGCCCTGATCGTCCACGATGTACACACCGGTGAGCTGGCCTTGCTGCACCACGGCGGATTCGGGCACCAGCAGCACGCCGGTGCCGCCCAAGGGGATGAAGACCCGGGCGAACATCCCTGTTTTGAGGGCCAATCCTTCGGGCATGCCCACCTTGATCTCGAAACTGCGGCTGCGGGCATCGGCCGCCGGCACGATACGGCCCACGTGGCCGGTGGTTTCCAGGTCCTCCAGGGCCGGCACTTGCACCTTTACCGACATGCCCACGGTGATGGACTGGATGTGTCGCTCCGGCAGCACGAGGTCTGCGCAGAAGAGTCCCTCCTGCTCCACGGTCAGCAGGGGTGTTCCGGGCGAGGCCAGGTCGCCGGCATCCACGAGCCGGCTGATCACCCGGCCGACATAGGGCGCGCGTACCTGGGCGT
>JABDRH010000443.1 GCA_013041835.1 Desulfatitalea sp.
CCATCGAGCCCTTCCGCGCCATGGGCTCGATGGCGATGACATCACCCTCTTTGAAGTGGCGCATGTGCAACTGGCACAGGGTAGTGCCTTTCATGGCGCCGTGGGGGCGCCCGTTGACAACGGCGCCGCACATGCCGCAAATTCCCTCGCGGCAATCGTGGTCGAAGGCGATGGGCGCCTTTCCCGCCAGGGTCAGTTGTTCGTTGACCACATCCAGCATTTCCAGAAAAGACATTTCCGTGGAGATCGCCTTGGCCTCCAGGGTTTCAAAAACGCCACTGGCGCTATCGCTTTCCTGGCGCCAAACCTTGAGGGTGAGGTTGATGTGCTTGCTCACTTGTAACTCCTTTGCGTCAGATGCACATTCTCGAATGTCAGCGGCTCCTGGTGAAACTCAGGCGTTTGGTCGACCCCTTTGAACGCCCAGGCCGCCGCATGACAAAACGCTTGGTCATTGCGCAACGCTTCGTTCTCCTCGGTTTGATAAGCCTCGTTGAAGTGGCCGCCGCACGACTCCTGGCGCGCCAGGGCGTCGATGATCATCAGTTCGGCGAACTCCAGGAAATCGGCGACTCGCCCGGCCCGTTCCAGGCTCTGGTTGAAATCGAGGCGTTGTCCGGGCACCAACACATCCTGCCAGAATTGATCGCGCAATTCCTGGATCATGCCCCTTGCCTTTTCAAGACCGGCGTTGTTGCGCGACATGCCGCAGTAATCCCACATGATCAGCCCCAACTGCCGATGAAAATCGTCCACGGAACGTTTGCCCTGGATGCCCAGCAGGCGGTCGATGCGCTCATGCACCTGCTTTTCCACATCGTCGAAGGCGGCATGGGAGGTGGCCACCTGCGTCTTGGGGGTGCCGGCCAGGTAGCCGCCGATGGTGTAAGGCAGCACGAAATAGCCGTCGGCCAATCCCTGCATGAGAGCGCTGGCCCCCAGGCGGTTGGCGCCGTGGTCCGAGAAGTTGGCCTCTCCGATGACGAACAGACCCGGCGTGTTGCTCATCAGGTTGTAATCCACCCAGAGGCCGCCCATGGTGTAGTGTACCGCGGGATAAATCATCATGGGCGTGGTGTAAGGATCATCGCCGGTGATTTTTTCGTACATCTGAAACAGGTTGCCGTATTTTTTGGCAATCACGTCCCGGCCGTCCCGTTTTATGGCGTCGGCGAAATCGAGGTAGACCGCCAGAGCCGTGTCACCCACACCCTTGTCTTCGTCACATTGCGCCTTGGCATTTCGTGAAGCCACGTCTCTGGGCACCAGGTTGCCGAAGCTGGGGTACCTGCGCTCCAGGTAGTAATCCCGCTCACTTTCAGGAATCTGGTGAGGCGGCCGCCTGTCTCCAGGGGTTTTGGGGACCCACACCCGTCCATCGTTGCGCAGGCTTTCGCTCATCAGGGTCAATTTGGATTGGTAGGTGCCGTGCACCGGAATGCATGTGGGATGGATCTGGGTAAAGCACGGATTGGCGAAAAAGGCGCCCCGGCGGTAGGCGCGGTAGGCGGCCGTCACATTGGCGCCCATGGCGTTGGTGGACAGGAAAAACACATTCCCGTATCCGCCCGTGGCCAATACCACCGCGTCGGCGGCGTAACGCTCCAACGCGCCGTTGATCAGGTTGCGGACCACGATGCCCTTGGCATGTCCGTTGACCAGGACCAGGTCGAGCATCTCCCGGCGTGGAAACATCTGCACTTTGCCGGTCGCCACCTGGCGCATCAAGCTGCCGTACGCGCCCAGCAGAAGCTGTTGGCCCGTCTGGCCCCGGGCATAGAAGGTACGCGATACCTGGGCGCCGCCGAAAGAGCGGTTGGCCAACAGGCCGCCGTAATCCCTGGCAAAGGGGATGCCCTGGGCCACGCAATGGTCGATGATATGATTGCTCACCTGGGCCAGCCGATAGACATTGGCTTCCCTTGCCCTGAAATCACCGCCTTTGATCGTGTCGTAGAACAGACGCCAGATGCTGTCGCCGTCGTTGGGATAATTCTTGGCGGCGTTGATGCCGCCTTGAGCGGCAATGCTGTGGGCGCGACGCGGACTGTCCTGGAAGCAGAAGGCCTTGACGTTGTACCCCAGTTCGGCCAACGTGGCGGCGGCTGAACCGCCCGCCAGACCGGTGCCGACGACAATGATGTCGAATTTTCGCTTATTCGCGGGATTGACGAGTTTCAGATCAAAGCGATGACGATCCCATTTTTCCGCCAGCGGACCGGAGGGTACCTTGCCGTCAAGCAACATTTCCATTCCTTTCTATAGGGCCATAAAGACATAAATGGGGAGCATGCCGAAGCCGATGCCGACCGTGAGGGCAAAAAGAATACTCAACCCGCGAATGGCCGGCATATATTTAGGGTGATTGGCGCCCACGGTCTGGATGGCGCTCCAGAATCCGTGGCTGACATGCACTGCCGTCACGACGATGGCAATGACGTACAGTACCACATAGTTCGGATTGCCGAAGGCTGCGCTGACGATATCGAAAATCGTGGTCTCGCTTTTATCGACAAAATGGAAATTGAGCAGATGAAATACCACGAAACAAAGCATCAGCACACCGGTATACGGCATGGTGGCCGAACCAGGCGTCCGGCCGCCCGCGCGTCGGTTGACCCGATAACGGACCGGTCGCGCCATGCGATTCTGCACCAAGAGCGTCATGCCCGTGATAATATGAACCATGGCAAACAGCAGCATGCCCCATTCGGCCACTGTGAGCACAACCCCCATGGCGTGAAGGTGCTCGGCGTAGCTGTTGAACATCTCCCGGCCGCCGAGCAGCGAAAGGTTGCCCGCCAGGTGGATGGAGAGAAAGCTGCAAAAAAAGAGACCTGTGACCGCCATCATCAACTTTTTGCCGATGGACGACGCCAATGTGTTAACCAACCAGTTCATAGGCTTCTCCCCTTGTTTCTCATCTCTTGGTGCTTTTGGTCGCGGCCGCTTGCATTCCGATGCAAGCAGCCGACTATCCGGAGGCTTGGCAGTATGATTCGACAATCACAAAAGATGAAAGACATATTGAATGGGGTGTTCCCTGTCAATAGAAAAGTCTAAACCACCACTCGTCCGAGGGTGTCTCCACCAGGGCGTCGGCCAGCGTCACGGCCGCTTTGGTAACTAGGCGGTGGCGCACATGAGGCAGCCATTGATCCGGGGTATTGTACCCCAAATCCTTGAGGGCTTTCAGGTCGACGATCAAGGCCAGTTGGTCGGCATCGCGAGCCAGCCTGGCTTCCAGGGAAGCGCCGTTATTGAACTCTTTGAGCAACTCGGCCACCTGGTTTGCAAACGGCAATCCATCCAGCATGTCAGTCAACGCTGCCTGCTCATCAGGAGAAACATACTGTTTTTGAACATAATTCAAATCGCCCAGGCGTGCTTCGGGCAGATCGTGAATCAGGCACATGGCCATCAGGCGCTCGGCATCGGCCCCGGGGGTCAGCTTGGACAAAACATACGCGATCATCGTGACGGCATAAACATGTTCGGCCACCGTCTCTTTGCCCGCGCCCAGAAATTGATACCCGCTGCGGGGAACGCGCTTGAGAAACAGGGCTTCGAAAATAAACAGGGCAATGGGTTTCATGGGGTCTCCTGAAATGGGAATGATTTCTTAGTCATGCGCCATGCAATGGGCTTGACTTGTCCGTGGTGATTGTATACACTGCCCTTCCAAATGAATCCAACATTTTGTGCGGTTCCAAAGGGTTATCGTAGCTGCGGCATATATGAGGACCCGTTTCACAGAGTCGTTCATGTCCGCAACTATAAAGTTATCTCACCGAAAACAGCGTCCACTCCCCACACCAGATGGAAGCAGTCAAGGGTTGAAGAAGTGCCCGGCACAGTAAAAGTAACCCAATTCAGGAGCACAGACCAATGATGCAGTCGGATATGGATATTATCCAGATTATCAGTAGCGCGGGATTGATGGTGCAATTTGTGTTGCTTGTTCTATTATTCTTTTCGGTGATGTCATGGACCATTATCATCATCAAATGGCGTTACATCCGCCGGGCGTTTCGCGAATCCACCAAATTTACAGAGTATTTTTGGAAAAGCAGGGACCTGGCCGGCGCCTATGCCAAGGCCAAGGAATTGGGCGGCTGTCCGGTGGCGCGTATTTTCCGCATCGGCTACATCGAGCTGAAAAAGATCAGTCAACCCGGGCCGTCCGGCGCTGCGGGCGCTGATAACGTCAAACGCGCCCTGCGGCGCGCGATCAACAGCGAAACCAACCGTATCATGCAGATGGTTCCCTTTTTGGCCACTACCGGCAATACGACACCCTTTATCGGCCTTTTCGGAACCGTATGGGGCATTATGAACTCCTTTCACGGCATCGGCCAGCGGGGGTCCGCCAGCCTGGCGGTGGTGGCCCCGGGCATCTCCGAAGCGTTGATTGCCACGGCGGCGGGGCTGGTCGTGGCCATTCCGGCGGTCATCGCCTTTAACTACTTCATGCAGCGCATTCGTCTGGTGGAATCGGAACTGATCAGTTTTTCCGCAGATTTTCTGAACATCATCGAACGTGATATCCTGACGCCGGTAAAAAGTCAGGGAAAATAATCGAGCGTTCGTCGAGCAGGAGGCCGCCTCATGGCTATAGAAAGCAACAGCGATCGTTTAATGTCCGATATCAACGTGACACCCTTTGTGGACGTCATGCTGGTGTTGTTGATCATTTTCATGGTCGCTGCCCCCATGATGATGCAAGGGGTGGATGTCGCCTTGCCGGAAGCCACGGCCAAGCCGCTGGTTTCCCAAAAGGAGAATCTGGTGATCACCGTCAACAAGGAACAACAGATTCACATCAACGATTTCATGGTCGAACCCGACTATCTCAGGGAAAAACTCGCCAAGATCCTGGAAAACCGGGCGGATCGGGAAGTCTACTTCAAAGCCGATAAACAGGTGCCCTACGGGGTGGTGGTGAAGGTGATGGCGGAAGTCAAAGCCGCGGGCGTGGAAAAACTGGGTATGGTCACCCTGCCGACGGAAGATGACCCGCGCCGTAAACGCAGTCAATGATTCGTGCCATAT
>JABDRH010000446.1 GCA_013041835.1 Desulfatitalea sp.
GCGTTGCAACTGCCACCGTTGGAAAGTGCGCCTTTGGCGCACATGTCCGGATTGCCGGACACGTTCGAGGCGGGTCAACTGGACGGACCATTGACGGTGCTGACACGCATTCCACCGGTCTACCCCATGCGCGCCCGCAGTCGAGGTATCCAGGGATGGGTCAAGGTGTCATTCATCGTCGATGAAGCCGGCCATGTGGACGACATTCAAATCGTGGCCGCCGATCCCGAAGGCATTTTCGAAGAGCGTGTGCGGCGCTGCGTGGCTCAGTGGCGCTTTGCGCCCGGCACGGTGGAGGGCATGGTGGTAAAGGCCAAAGCGGAAACCACCATTCGATTCAACCTGGAGTAGATAGATGTCGGTTCCCAAGCGATACGCGACCATACTGTTTTTGCTGCTCTCCCTGACGGCTCTGCCGGGTATCGGAGATGCGGGGCGACAGCAAACTAAATGGGGACCGCCCCTTCCGGTGAGGCTGATGCTCAATCGAATCCAACCGTTGGTGCAAAAAAAAGCATATAATCAGGCCGTGGATCTGCTACTGGCATTTCAAGCCAGGGGCGGGGCGTTGTCATCGTCCGGCGACGAGGATCCAAGGGGCTATCATCACCCGGAAATATACTTCGCACTGGGCAATTGTTATTTTTTTCAAGCGCATTATGAGCAGGCCGCTATTGCATACGGCCAAACCGTTGTTCGGGATGCGGCCCACGGGCATGCCTGGCTCAACTTGGCCAACACGCATTATGCGATGGAGCGGTATGGCGAAGCCGGACGTTGTTTCGGGAAGGCTTATGCGGTGTCCGAAATGAAAAACCCTGAATACCTTTACTACAGTGCCACCGCTTATCTCATGTCGGGGGACTATCACCGATCCATCGCTATTTTCGAAAAAACATTCGCCACTCACCCGGAGGCGGTTCAACCCCAATGGAAAGAACATCTGGTCCATGCCTTGCTTGCCGCCGATCAACCCCGCCGGGCCCTGCCGGTCATCCGCGAACTGGTTCGAAGCTACATGGGTGAAAAACAGGTGCAATGGCAGGAGATGCTGCTTCACCAGTATCTTCGACTCGACATGCAAAATGAAGCCTTGGCCCTGGCCCGGACACTGGCAGACCGATCGCCCACCGTGGCCGCGTGGTGGAAAGCTTTGACCCACATTCATCTAAATGCCGGCAGCACCGACAAGGCCCTGGCCGCCTTCACCATTTTCGCCTTTTTATCCCCCTTGTCCCCGGAAGAAAAAAAGCTGTTGGCCGACTTAAACCTCCAGTCGGGCATTCCCGTGAAAGCCGTACCCGTCTATGAGGCGTGCCTGAGGGAGACGAAAGACAAAAAACATCTGCTGCCGCTGATCACGGCTTACCGCCGGCTGGGGCAATGCGAAACCGCCCTTCAACGATTGGATGCCTTCGATCCTGATACCCAGGATGAACAACTGCTGCTAACCCGGGCGGAACTGCTCTACACCCTGAAAAAGTTCGACCAGGCAGCTTCCGCATACAGGCGTGCGGCCCGTCGCAGTGGCTCCCATGCCGGCTGGGCCTGGTTGATGGCCGGGTATGCCGCCTGGCAAACAAACGATTTTTCGACCAGTCGAGGAGATTTTTTGCATGCCGCCGAGTTCAAACAAGAGAAGCGCAGGGCGCTGGCGGCGTTAAAGGGCCTCGATACAAATCTGGCGGCCATAAATGACAAGTAGTTCTGTTCCTCAACATTGGGGGCGAATATTGCTGAACCGGAGTGACTTTTACTTCCTTCGACTCCGTTTACTACCAGGGCGACGGCTTGACGGCGTTCAGGGACCGCGTTCTTCTGCCCCGGGCGCGGCTGTTGCTAACGGACGGCGATCATCGGCACCAGGCGACGCTCTGCCTGAATCGGCCGGTGCAGGGTGGGTAGACGGAAGTGAAACGCAATGGGCGAGGTCTTACCATGAGTCAGTCAATTAATCCTTCGGTGCTCGTATGCCGGGATCTTTGCATCGGGTACAAGGACAAGCCGGTCCTTGCCGGTGTGAATCTGAATCTTCGGGCGGGACACTTTGTCTCCTTGCTGGGGCCCAACGGCGCCGGCAAAACCACTCTGCTGCGCACCTTGTCGCGTCACTTGGCGCCGCTTTCGGGCGGCATCGAGATCGAGGGCAGGGCGTTGTCGGCGCTGAGCGCGACGGATCTGGCCAAAATCATGGCCGTGGTGCTCACGGAGAAGATTTCGCCCCCTTTGTTCACGGTGGCCGAGTTTGTCGCCCTGGGGCGTTATCCCCACACCGACTTTCTGGGACGGACGGGGGCGGCGGACCATGCCGCCGTCATGAAAGCCCTGGCAGCCGTGCGGGCTGAAAACCTGGCCGGGCGCACCTTTGCCGACCTGAGCGACGGCGAACGGCAGAAGGCTCTGGTGGCCCGGGCGCTGGCCCAGCAACCGCGATTACTATTGCTGGATGAGCCCACCTTGCACCTGGACCTCAAGCATCGACTGGAAGTGATGGCCATCCTTCGCAACCTGTGCCGCACCCAAAAAATAACGGTACTTGCTTCCCTGCACGATGTGGATGTGGCCGCCAAGGTGTCGGATCGGGTGGCCCTCATCAAGAAAGGGGGGCTGTCCGCGTGGGGATCGCCCGAGCAGGTCCTGACCGAAGAGCGGGTGGCCGACTTGTACGATTTCAACGGCGCAACCTTCAGCAATCTGCTGGGCGGCATCGAGATGCGCGGTGACGGAACCCGGGGACGGGCATTTGTGGTGGCCGGTATGGGCAGCGGCGCCCAAATTTTCCGTCTGCTGGCCAAGCGCGGCTTTGGTATCGCCACCGGCGTGCTGCACACCAACGACCTGGACTATTACGTGGCCAGCTCCCTGGGGGCCGCATGTGCCGCCCAGACCCCTATGCAGGCCATCGACACACACACCCTTGCAGCCGCCGACCAGCTATTGGCGGGCTGTGATGTGGTGATCGACTGCGGATTCGAGGTGGGGCCCATGAACCAGGGCAACCTGACCTTGGTGCAAAACGCCGTGGAAGCCGGCCGGGCCGTGTACAGCCTGCGCGCCAACGGGGCCGGCCCGCCGGATGGAGGGCAAGCCGGTCACGGGTGTATTCGCTGCCAGGACCCCGGCCATCTGCTGGATCGGTTGGAGTCGCACCTGGCGCGGAACCGTGGCGCATCCCAAGGGTTGTAGGCCGTTGTCGGGTTTCGCTTCGCTCTACCCGAGCTACGATTGACAACCGACAATCGATCACCGGGTACTGAATATGATCAAAATCGAAGATCTGAGAAAATCCTACGGCAAAACCCGGGCGCTTTCCGGCATCGACCTGCATGTACCGGCCGGAGAGTTGTTCGCCTACCTGGGACCCAACGGGGCCGGCAAGACCACTACCATACGCATCCTGACCGGATTGACCCGGCTGGGCCAGGGGCGCGCCGCGCTCAATGGGCACGACATCGTCCGGGCCTCGCTGGCGGCCAAACGCCAGTGCGGCCTGGTGCCCCAGCAGGTCAACCTGGACAGCGAATTGACCGTACAGGAAAACCTGGACATCCACGGGCGGTTGTTCAGCATGGCGGCGACGGCGCGGCGGTCCAGGATCCACGAACTGCTGGACTACGTGAACCTGCTGGATCGTCGCGACAGCCTGGTCAAGCATCTCTCCGGCGGGATGAAGCGCAGGGTGATGCTGGCCCGGGCCCTTATGCACCAGCCGCGTATCCTGTTTTTGGACGAGCCCACCGTCGGCCTGGATGCCCAGATCCGGCGCCGCATCTGGGCCCTGATCAAGAAGATCCAGCAGGACGGCGCCACCATTTTTTTGACCACCCATTACATCGAAGAGGCCGAGTTTCTGGCCGACCGCGTGGCCTTTCTGGATGAGGGGCGGATCAAGGCGGTGGATACGCCGGCCGTCCTGATGAAGGGCGTCGGCCAATGGGCCATGGACTGGCTAAGCGATAAGGGGATGCACACCGATTACTTCCCCGACCGTGAAGCAGCCGTTCAGCCGGCGGGGACGGCGAAGAACGGCTTTACCCTGCGCCGGGTCAATCTGGAAGATGCCTTTCTCATGCTGACGGGAAAAAAAGTGGCCGTGCCGGCCGGCGATGACAAGCGCCTGCACGGCGGTTCGTCTGCTCATGCCGCGCATACGTCACACGGCGGCCACGGCAAAGGGGGGCACTGATGAACGGATTCATCGCCGTATACCTGCGTGAAATGTTGATTTTAAAGCACCGGCTCAAGCGCCAGTTGGCCGGCATGGCGGTTTCACCCCTGCTCTACCTGATCGCCTTCGGCTATGCCATGGGGGACTCAGTGCAGATCGAAGGTGTCGGCTACCTGCAATTTCTCATCCCCGGACTGGTGGCCATGAGCAGCATGACCCAGAGTTTCGGCATCGCCACGGACATCAACGTGGCCCGATTCTACTGGCACATCTTCGAAGAGTTCCAGGCGGCGCCCATCAGCAATGTGGCCTATGTGGGTGGCGAGGTCCTGGCCGGCATGACGCGTGCCCTGTTGGCCGTCGGGGTGATCCTGATCCTGGGTCTGCCCTTCGGCGTGATGCTCCAATACGGACCCGTATTCTGGCTTACCGTGATTCTCAACAGCTTTACGTTTGCTTCTCTGGCCGTGGCCCTGGCCATGCTCGTCAAATCCCATGCCGATCAGAGTCTGCTCACCAGTTTCGTCATCACCCCCATGGCCTTTCTGGGAGGCACCTTCTTTCCCCTGGAACGGTTGCCGGTATGGGCCCAGAAGGTTCTGCAGGCGCTACCGCTGACCCATGCCTCTGGCGCCATTCGTACAGCGGCCCTCGGCGGACCACCGGACTGGCGGGGGATTTTGCTGCTGGCCGGAGTCGGCGCGGTTTTTTTCGCAGGGGCGTTGATGACGGTCAAACAGGCGCGGGATTGAGGAGAGGGGTGCGGAGAGGGGGAAACGGGGAAGGAAAAAATCAGGAATCGGGAATTATATGTTGCTGAACAAACCATACGACGGACTGGAGATTCACCGCGAAGACAAGATCGTCTACGCCAGGTTCATTATTGCCCATCAGGTGCTGTCCACCTGCCGGGTGGCCGGTGGTTTGCGGGATAATATCGACGTGCTTTATAACCACCAAAGTTGCGAACCTGTCGGGCACATGCATCAGCGCACCCGCCGCGCTATCAACGACCCGGCGGGTTACCGGCGGATGATCTGCGACCGATTCGATTTGCCGGCCGAACGGTGCGCCACCCTGGGCACGGCCGCCAACATGCATCATGCCTGCATTGAAACCCGTACCTTTGGCGATCTTATTGTCACGGCGCTGTGCACCGGCGGGGTGGAGGCCAATGCCGGCCGGGTCGGCGACCCGGCGGCTTACATGGAGACGGCCGAAGGCTTTGAAAAAGTCCCGCCCAACGCGGCGCTTCCCGGTCCGGGCACCATCAACACCATGATTTTTATTAATCGTCCCCTGATCCCCGGCGCCATGGTGCGCGTGGTGATGACCGCCACCGAGGCGAAAACCGCGGCCCTGCAGGAACTGGCGGTGAACTCGCGCTATTCAGAGGGCCTGGCCACCGGCACCGGCACCGACCAGATCGCCGTGGCCGCGGCCCGGACCGGGCACAAGCCGCTGACCAGCGCCGGCAAGCATGCCAAGCTGGGTGAACTCATCGGCCGCAGCGTGCACCGGGCGGTCAAGGCAGCCCTGGCCCTGCAGAACAGCCTAACCCCGGCCGGCCAGTGCTCTGGAAAAAATCACCTGGAGCGTTTCGGCCTGGACCGGGAAGGAATGAAAACCGCCATCTGCCGGTATCTTAACAAAGCACAGGCGGCATTGTTGCGCAACAATTTCACCGGGATCGAACGAGATCCGGTCACCGTGGCGGCCGTGGCGGCCCTGGTCCATCTACAAGACAAATTCACCTGGGGCATCCTGCCGGCGGCGTGCCGGGGGGAGGTAATGGGCGCTTTCGCCGCCCAGATCGCTTGCGCTGTTTGCGGTGATTATGCCCGCATGACCCCCTTTCGGCGGGAACTGAGTGATGTCGCTGGCGGGGTTGACGGGGCGCAGGTGGCCGAATTGGCCTGTCGGGCCATGGCGCTGGGGTTTTCCGTGAAGTGGTGAGTTGGAGACGCGGAGACTATTGTGGAACGCGGTTATACGAAGAAAGCGTGGGTTGGGTAGAACGTAGCGAAACCCAACACCGGAAGAATTCCTTTATCCGCTGTTTTTGAAGAACAATGCATAACATAAGAAAACAATCATGGGTTGACAATTGAAAGGAGATGAATGGATAGAAAACGATAGCTCGACAAAACTTCGCAACCGGCCGCCTCAGGGCGATAATAGGGAATCCCGTGTGAAGCGGGAGCGGTCCCGCCGCTGTGACACCGCCTGTCCGATGCAATGGACAGGGAACCCGATGGGCAAAAGAAGCACGGCCACTGCTGTTCTTGATGCAGCGGGAAGGCTGCCTGTCGGGCGGTGAAGCCAGAAGACCTGCCGGTTGCAGGTAAAGTGCAACAGACTGACGAGGATTCGGTCCTGCTTTGACGAAAGTGCCGCAAGATTTCTCACCGGCTTCGCTTTTCATTGAAAGTAATGACCTGATTCAATCCCCGGCAGGGGGTTTTTCTTCCTCGTTGCGCGCATGACGGAATTGAATAACTGCTTTGATCGGAGGAGAAAGATGAAGGCAATTGCTGGAAAAAGTTTTTTGACGCTGATGGTGTTGTGGGTGTTGTCGGGATCTGCCGTGTGGGCAACCGATGCCGGGAAGCCCAGGGAGAAGCAAATCTTGGAGGACCTGGTGGTTACGGTTACCCGCAGCGAGGAGAAGATAATAAAAGTTCCGGCCAAGATCGAAGTGATCAATCGCGAGGAAATCGAATTGACCGTGGGCGATACCATCACCGAGCAATTGAAAAAAAATACTTCCATAGGCGTCATCGAATATCCCGGCGCCCTCGCCGGTATCGGCATCCGTGGCTTCAGACCGGAGTTTTCCGGTATCACCAAACGTTCATTGACCCTGAAAAACGGGCGCCCGGCGGGTGCGACCAACCTGGCCACGGTGCTGGTCGACAATATCGAGCGCATCGAAGTCATCAAGGGGCCTGCCTCTGCACTCTATGGCGGGGAGGCCATGGGCGGCGTGGTCAATATCATCACCAAGAAGAATACCGGCGAACTGACCGGAAAAGCCGAAGCCGGTTTGGGTTCGTTTGCCACCCATTTTCAAAAAGTGTCCCTGGGTGGCGGCCTTGGCTCGCGTTTTGATTTCGATATCTACGGTCGGCGGTATGACCAGCAGGATGATATCACCGTGGGCAGTGGTCAAAAGCGAGCCAACACCAGCTATAACACCCGGAACGGAGGGCTGCGTATCGGCGCCGATCTGGGTGACACCTGGCGCATCGACGTGAGCGGTGATATCTACCAGGGCCGTGATATTGAAACCCCCGGTGATATCGCCTACGGTAACACACATTCCGGAAACAAGGATATTGATAATTTCGGCCTGGATTTCACCATCGGTGGAGATGTGGGGATGAACAACCGGCTGTCCTTTACCGGCTACCATACCGGTGAGAAAGCAGAGAATTACTATCGTTACAGTGGCTCCACCATCGTGCCGCCCTATCGCAGTTACGACTCTGAAACCAGTTGGCTGGGATTCCAGTTAAAGGATGACATCACCTGGTCGGCGCACCGGTTTCTCCTTGGCGTCGACTATCAGAAGATTGACAAGGAGAGTCGAAAGTACAATACAGACGGTTCCCGCGAAGCGCCGTCGTCACCCGACGAGAGCCGCGAGAACTGGGCCGGCTACCTGGAGACCATCTTGAAGTTCATGGACGAACGGCTGACCGCCACGGTCGGCGGACGGTACGATACATTTCACGTAAAAACCGTGGAGACGCCTTACAAAAGTGGCTTCACGCCCAACACTGAAAATTTTTCCACCTTCAGTCCCCGGGCGGGCCTGAATTATCTTTTCGATCCAGGCGTTCGCCTGCACACCACCGTCGGTAAAGGCTTTGTTCCGCCCAGCGCCTTCGAGCTTGCTGGTTATTCTGAAGCCGTGGTCAATGGTGCGACAATGATCACCGAAGGCAATGCCAACCTGGATCCGGAAACCTCCATTACCTACGATGTCGGAGTGGGCTTCGGCCGCCCGGCGTGGGGGTTGTCCCTGGATGCGACCTATTTTCACACGGATGTGGACGATAAAATTGTCAGCGTGCAAACCGGAAACTACAAGACATATGAAAACGGTCTCGGCGCGGAGATTGAAGGCCTGGAAACCATGATTTCATTTGATATCGGGGCGCCGCTGGGCTGGGATCGATCCCTCGAACTGTTCGCTAATGCGACCCATATCTTCAAGGCCGAGGAGGAGCAGTCGGACCGCACCCTGAAAGACATCCACAACGTCGCCGAGTATACCCTCAATTATGGTATCCAATACAGCGACGGCCTGTTCGATGGGAAGGTGCACGTCCGCAACCAGGGGAAGATGAAGGATACAGACTGGGTAACCGAGGGTTACCCGGAAATTGAGTATCCGTCCTTCACGGTAGTGGACCTGGCTTTTGGCGTGACCCTTTTCAGCCATCACCGGTTGCTGATTAAAGTAGATAACCTGTTGGACAAGAATTACTACGAGAAGAAAGGGTATCCAAAACCGGGCTGTGCCTTTTATGGTTCGTATCGTTTTGAATTCTAAAAGGGGGGGAAGAAAATTGCGTCCCCGCCACCGATCCCAAGGCCGGAGAGAAGCCCATGCGCATCCTTTACATTCATAGTCTCATGTTTCACCAACGAACCTGGCGGCGGGTGGTCGATCGTCTGAAGCAAGACGGCATCGACCTTCGGTTGGTTGACCAGGCCGCTGCTGCCGGGGTGATCGGCGCGCCGGAAACAGGCGGCATCGATCTGCTGGTCGCTGATCTTGCCGTGGGCATGCCCGGTTTTGATCGGTTGCTGGAGGCCGGCCGGTCCATCCCCCATCGCATGGGGTTGTCACACCAGATTCCTGGTGATTTTACCACGTTTGGGATGGATACGGCATCGGAATTCAGACAATATCTATCGGCCGTGGGGTTGGACGCCTTCGAGAGCCTGGCCTGGGTGCTGCGGCAAATGAAAATGGCGGGTTACGATGTGGGCGCGGCGCCGAAGACGGGCCGGGAAATCCGCGATGCCATTATGTCCCGCAAGGCCGTGGCCGAGTTTCGCTGGACCACGGTGGACGAGATCGTGCGCAAGGGGGGCGCCCTGCATCTGATGGACGAAGCGGAGTACGCCCCCTGGTTCAATGCACTTGCGGAACCGTCCCGGCTCAAGGTGCTGGAAGATTGGGATGCATTCCCGGGCCAGGGCATGAGCCATAAAGACAACGGCAAGGATGTGCTGGTCATTACCGGTATCCGGTACGGCAACATCCGCATCATGGCGCAGCCCAAACGCGGGTGCTATGGGGCCAAGCGCACCGGCGAAGTGTGCCGTATCCTGCATGATCCGGCCCTGGCCCCGCCGCATCACTGGCTGGCCACGTATAAATATATCCAGGACCATTCGGACGCCGTGGTCCACTTCGGCGCCGATGGGGCCCTGGAATATCTGCCCGGCAAGCAGGTCGGCCTTTCCGATGCCTGTTTTCCGGAAATCTCCATGGGAGAATAGGAGTAAATCGAAATTGACTGAGCCTCAAAGAAAAAAAGGATTGTTGATCGTCAATACCGGCGACGGCAAGGGAAAGACCACGGCGGCGTTGGGGATGGCGTTGCGAGCGGCCGGCCACGGCATGAGAGTTTGTTTCATACAGTTCATCAAAGGCACATGGAAGTATGGTGAGCTGGAATCGGTTAAGCGCTTCGAGGGGTTGATCGACTTTCATGTCATGGGCAAAGGGTTCACCTGGAAGTCGGAAGATTTGGAGAAAGACAAGGCCGCGGCGCGTGAGGCGTGGGATTTTTCCCGGCAGGCCATGCGCGGCGGGCAATACGACCTGGTGGTGCTGGACGAATTCACCTACCTGTTGGCCTATGGCATGATCGACGATCAGACGGCCATCGCGGCCCTGCTCGAGCGGCCCGAAGACCTGCATGTTGTGGTCACCGGCCGCAGAGCGTCGCTGGAACTCAGGGGCGCCGCGGATCTGGTGACTGAGATGCGTCCTGCCAAGCATCCCTTGGAAAAAGGGATCAAGGCCCAGAAAGGCATCGAGTTTTGAACGTCAAATAGAAGAAAATGATGAAGATGAAAATAGTACTGCCTGTTGTTGTGTTGGTCATGCTATGTCTTTCTCGTGTCGACACGGGTGCTGCGCAGGAGACATTGACGTTGCAGTACGCCCGGGGATTCAAGGTCGAATCCCTGGGCGGGTGCAAGCTGGTTACGATAAAACCGGCATGGCACAAGGGGGAGGGCGGGTTTCACTACTTGCTGGTTCCGATGGGCCAAGGGGTGCCCGCGCAGCATCCGTCGGCGCAGATCATCCGTGTGCCGGTGAAGCGAATCGTGACGTTGTCCACCACCCAACTGGCCTATATCGATGCTGCCGGCCTGACCGATCGCCTGGTGGGATTGGCCGGATTCGATTACGTCAACACGGCTTCCGTGCGCCGGCGTATCGAGGCCGGCGAGTTGAAGTCGGTCGGTCAATTCACGCGCCTGAACATGGAGACCCTGATCGATCTGGCGCCCGACCTGATTCTGGCATCGGCTTCGGGATCGGCGTATGACGTGAACCCAAAGCTGATCGAGGCCGGCCTGCCGACCATTTTGATCACCGATCATCTGGAACATCATCCCCTGGGGCGTCTGGAATGGATTAAGCTGATGGCCATGCTGTTCGGCACTCAGGACCATGCCGACCCGTTGTTCGACACAATTGCCGCGCGCTACCAAGCGCTGGCGGAAAAAGCCCGAACTGTCCGGCAACGACCGAAAGTCATAATCAACACTCCCTTCCAGGGGCAGTGGTGGATCGCCAAAGGCGAAAGTTTTGTGGCCCGCTACATTGCCGATGCCGGCGGTGACTACTTATGGCGTCATGTTCCGGGCTCGGGCAGCACCCCCATGGATGTGGAAGCGGTTTACGAGCAGGCGCTGGCCGCCGACATTTGGCTTAACACGGGTACATGGAAAAACAGAGCCGACGCAGAAACGGCGGACCCGCGTTTGGCCCTCGTTCCGGCGCTGAAACAATCCCGTGTTTATAACAACAACAAACGCTTGAACCCACATGGCGGCAACGACTTCTGGGAGTCGGGCACGCTGCGGCCTGATATGGTACTGGCC
>JABDRH010000450.1 GCA_013041835.1 Desulfatitalea sp.
GGCGAGATGTCATACTCGGACATCAGGGTGGCGAAGTAGTCGGCCGCCAGGTGATGGATGGCCACCCAAACCACCAACACGATGATCGCGATGACCGGCACGGTGTTGACCAGGAGCAGTTTCCATAGCAGCCGCTGCTTCATAGCTCATCCAGTTCCGCCAAGCGGTAACCGAATCCGCGAACCGTCAAGACATACCGCGGTTTGGCGGGATTGTCCTCAATCTTTTGTCGCAGCTTGCCGACATGGACATCGATGACGCGTTCGATGACGGTTTCATGATTCCGGTAAAACTTGCCCAGCAGCTCTTCCCTGGAAAAAACCTTGCCCGGCGCGCGCATCAAAGCGTGCAGCAATTTGAATTCCGAACCGGTCAGGGCAACGGCCCGGCCGTCCAACGTCACCTTGTGTTTTACGCTATCCAGAGCGAGCCGGCCATGGTGCAAGAGCTGCCTTGCCTGCCCTTCGGCCGGCCTTGCCCGCCTCAGAATCGCTTTCACCCGCTCGACCAACTCCCGCGGGCTAAAGGGTTTGACCACATAGTCGTCCGCGCCCATCGAGAGTCCGAGCACACGGTCGATCTCCTCTTCCCGGGCGGTCAACATAAGGATGGGCACATCCGAATGTTTGCGCAGCTGCTTACAGATTTCCCATCCATCCACCTTGGGCAGCATGATGTCCAGAATGACCAGCAACGGCGGCCGGGCACGCGCCATTTTCAATGCTTTGTAGCCATCGTGCACGCAGGTGGTTTGAAAGCCTTCACGCTCCAGATAAACGGCTACCAACGCGGCGGTATTGGGATCATCCTCGACGATCAGAATGGGCTGATGATGCTCGGCGCACATACATTTGAGATAGTATGCTTGCGCGCAGACATCAAGACCAATAATGTACACACTTGTATCCAATACCAGACATGAATCGCCAACAAAGCCGGGCTTGGGTCTAGTTCGGGATCAATCCAACCCAAGTGTGAATCGCTTTTTTGCACCGGAATTTATAGGAAAGACATCGAAGCGCGAGGAAGTGCCGACGGCCGGCAATTGTGTGGCATATCATTTGCTTGGCTTAATACCACTCGCTTTGCCCATTCACCGCAAGCGTAAAAATGATGCGATACTTGGAGGAATACCATGGGTCATGCCGCAACCGCGCCCACCGTAAAATGCAAGAACATCTTTGGTCAACCCTTATCGATCTTCGGCGTCCCCGTGGATCGGGAAATGATCTTTGCCAATCACAGAGGCGTGTATGATAAGGGAATGGAAAAACGTCAGCGCCGGTTGATCATCAAAAGCACCTTTATCAAGTTCTTTATGGACAGCGGTGAGCAAATCCGCTGCCTGACCACCGGCTGCTCGCCGGTGAGCACCCTGGATCAGGTGCTGACCGGTCCGGGGTTTCTCCTGCTTAAACGGGCCATCTTCATATTCACCGACAAACGCATCCTGCATATCCCCACGCGCCTGGATCGATCCCCCCGTGGCGCCGTTTCGCAAATCCTCTATCAAGACTGCGCCCATATCGACCTCAAAGGCCGGACCTTG
The DNA here is from genome assembly GCA_013041835.1 of Desulfatitalea sp. Taxonomy (GTDB): domain Bacteria; phylum Desulfobacterota; class Desulfobacteria; order Desulfobacterales; family Desulfosarcinaceae; genus Desulfatitalea. Next base: position 1,550 of record JABDRH010000450.1, read on the forward strand.
AACGTGGCATATAAGAATGGCACACAAGAAGCCTTTCACTACCTGGGAAGAAGAGAACGAAGAAAAATACAATCCCTGCTGGCCGAGCTGCCCAATTCCCCGAAAACAGCCGGACACTTTCAAGGACGCGTGCACCTGTGCCCCAGTTGCGCCACTATCCTGCCGGATGCCGGAATTGCCTGCCAGGCATGCAAGATCAAGTTTAAATCGCGCTCTCAGGCCAAGCTGCGCGCCCTTCTGATTCCCGGCGGCGGGTTCTTCTACTGCTGTTATCCCATCCTGGGCACAATGACCGCCCTTTTTGAAATTGTTCTGATGGGAGCCGCCCTAATCATGTTGATCTCATCGGGCAGCGGCCTTGCGGAAAAAGTCGGATTTCTCGCCGCTTTTGTGATGCTGTTGGCAATCGTCAAGACCGTCAGTACATATCACGCTGTTCAGCAAATCAGCGATTTTGTACCGGAACAGCAAGATTACGCCATGCGTAAGGTTTAAGCGGTCAGGCAAAAAAGTGAAGATGTTTTCTTGATGTATTTAGACCGCCGGAAACTGTCATGCGGCGGAATCTATCACCGATCAAGAAGCTGCCGCAGATCTTTTTTCACCAGCTTGCCGGTGGGCGTTTTGGGCAAAGGTTCCTTTGAGATAATGATTTTACGGGGTCTTTTGTACCCTGCCAGGTTATCCTTGCAAAAGGCGAAAAACGCATCTTCGGAAAATGAACCGTCTGCGTCCTTTGGGTGGATGACGGCCACGCCGACCTCCCCCCATTTATCGTCTGCAACGCCGATGACCGCCACTTCGGCCACCAGCGGGTAATTGGAAAGGATACGTTCGACCTCGGCCGGATACACATTTTCACCACCGCTGATATACATGTCCATCTTTCGATCGGTAATGTAAAGAAATCCATCCGGATCCAGATATCCCATATCGCCGGTACAAAACCATTCATCCTTAAAGCTTGCGGCAGACGCTTCGGGCATACGCCAATACGCGGAAAAGACATTGGGGCCCTTGATCCATAT
>JABDRH010000463.1 GCA_013041835.1 Desulfatitalea sp.
ATATGCTGCCCAACCTGCTGCCCCAATTTCTGGTAGGGCTGATTCTGCTTTTTCCGCACGCCATCATGCATGCCGCCGGCCTCTCCTTTCTAGGGTTTGGTCTGCCCCCCCATATGCCGGCCATCGGCGTCCTGCTTGCGGAAGCCATGCGCCACATCTCAACGGGTTACTGGTGGCTCGCGGTGGCGCCGGGAGTGGCCCTGATATGTTTCGTCAAGCTATTCGATCTGCTCGGCGGGGCCGCAAAGTCCCTGACCGCGCCCAAAACCAGTCAGGAATGAAACATGCTGGAAATCAACAACCTGTCGATCGCTTTTAAGCGATACAACGGCTGGCTCGGTCGAACCGAACTGCGGCCCATTCGCTGTCTGGATTTGGAAATTGAACAGGGGCGTATTGTATCGGTGGTAGGTGAATCCGGCGCCGGCAAAAGCCTGTTGGCGCACGCCATCCTGGGACTCTTGCCTGCAAACGCCAGGGTATCGGGTGAACTCCGGTTCGATGGCCATGCGTTGACGCCCGGACGAATCCGCCGCCTGCGTGGCCGGGAAATCGCCCTTATTCCCCAATCAACAGGGTTTCTCAATCCGCTCAAGCCGGTGGGCGCACAGGTGGCCCGGGCAGCCCGTCTCAGCGGAAAAAGCGCCGGACAAGCCCTGTCGGCAAGAGACAGCGCCTTTGCGCAGTATGGTCTGGATGATGCGGTGAAAACCATGTTCCCTTATCAAATCTCGGGAGGCATGGCGCGCCGGGTATTGACGGCCGCGGCCACGGTGGGCCAGGCCCGTTTGATCCTGGCCGATGAGCCCACTTCGGGGATGGATGGTGACAACAGCCGCAAGGCCCTATCCAGTTTAAGAGCGCTGGCGGACCAGGGTCGCTGCGTATTGCTGATCACCCATGATATCGAAGCGGCCATCGCGATCAGTGACAGCGTGGCCGTATTTCGAAACGGCGTGACCATCGAGGCCGCCGCCGCCGCTGACTTCAAATCGATCGATGGTTTGCGGCATCCCTACACCCGTCAATTGGTCAGCGCCTTACCTGAAAAAAAGTTCATCGGTGCGGTTAACGGACGGGTGCCGATAACCAGGAACGGGGGCCAAGGCTGTGCCCACTACGGCGAGTGCCCCCTGGAAACGCAAATCTGTTATCAATCCGCTCCCCACCGCAAACAGATCCGCAATGGATGGGCGAGGTGCCACCATGCTTGAGGCCACCGCGCTGTCCTTCAGGCACACCCCCGAGTCCCCCTGGCTCTTCAGGGATGTCGACCTGGTGCTGACGCCCGGAGAAATCGTGGGGCTTTACGGCCCCAGCGGATCGGGCAAAACCACCCTGGCGCGTATCGTCAGCGGCTATCTGCGCCCTGCTTCGGGTCAGGTCGGCATTGACGGTCTGCCGCCGATGCCAAATGGCTTTTCCAAGATTCAGCTTCTGTTTCAGCACCCCGAACTCGCAATCAATCCGCGCTGGAAAATCCGCAAAGTGCTTTGCGAAGGGTACCGGCCCGGGCCGCGACGGCTGGCCGCTTTCGAAATAGCGCCGCGGTGGCTGGAGCGCTATCCCTGCGAACTGTCCGGAGGGCAGTTGTCCCGCATCTGCCTGGTCAGGGCCCTGGGACCGGCGGTCCGCTACCTGATCGCGGACGAAATCACCACCATGCTGGATGCCTTGACCCAGGCGCGCATCTGGAAATCCCTGCTGCAGTATAGTGAAGAGAACCGCATCGGCATATTGGTCATCAGCCACGACACGGCGCTGCTGAAACGCTTGTGTCACAGGACCATCCGCTTTCCAGGCTGGCAGGCAGATGGTTGATTCCGAAGCGGTTTGACGGCTGATCCTTTTATGCCATTGAGATGGCCGGAATCCCCGTACCCTCTTTCATCTCGAATAAATATCGCAAAAGACGGAAGCGTTTTAGCGAAACCGCATACATTTTAAAACAGTCAGCAAACTCACAAAGAGAGGAAAAGAGAAAACCCGAACCGCGAAAGCGCGGTTCGGGTTTTTTTATGCCGGATGGAGCGATTCCCTGCATGACCCGGAAATGGGAAATGAGCAGCCTATCGCGAATTTTGACCCATCAGGGCGCGCATTCAGAACAGCTCGGCTGACCGGGGACAATGATGCCGGCATCCGTGATGGTCTGTTCAATGGAATATGTTCCCGTGCCGTCATCGCTTGAGACGGCCAGATCATGGGTGATCGGATCGGCCGGATCGGTATCCACCGAACCATCTGCATCCGAATCATAGGTGAATGATCCCGTGCCATCATAGTTTCCGGTGGTTGTAGGCGCATAGGCGATGTTGGCGCTTGCGGAATCGAATTTGCCGGTGCCCGAATTATAGCTGACCTGCTGTTTTTGGGCGTATTCCTGCAGGGTGTGATTATTCCCCGGGCCGGCCCAGTTAAAGATAAAGCCTTGGATGCTGGGGTCTGCCTCCCCAGCATCGCTTCCGAAGCCGAAAAAGGCGGTGGCATTGAGATCTTCCGTGGCTTCACGACCATCATCATATACTCTCAGATTGAATACGCGTGTATTGCCGTCGTGGTGCCCCGCTTGCCAGAAATAGGCATAATTGCCGAGTTGCGTGGTCGGATCGAAATCAGTGCGGAAAAGATTGAAATCATCCCCCCAGCCCTCGGGCTCGGAAATTGGGTCGAATTTTTTGGCGGCATCCACCACTTTATCAGTATCCAGCCCGTCGGTATCGGTACCGCAGAATTGGGCCTCGCGCATTTCCATAGTCATGGCGGCGCCTGCCGTGCGATTGTAGACCAGTGACCCGTTGCGAGTAACCGGCGTGCTGCCGGAAACCATCGGGCAGTTGCTCCAATCGGTGGTCGCGCTGATCCGATAGGTCAGTTGACCCCGGTAAAAATCGGCCGAGGTTGTATCGGGAATGTGGGCCAGCTCGACGACGATATGGTGGGTGCTGTAATCGAAATCCAGGCTGTAAGCGTACTTCGCCTCGCTTGCCGAAGTGGTTGCATAGGTCAGAATGGCGCTGTTGAAGGTAACCCCGGTCGGCGCCGGCAGGGCGCTTGTCAAATCGACGCTGGGATTGGTTGCATCCGGCAGACTCAACGCACCGCCCGAAGCATTAATGGTACACACCATGGAGGCCAGTCCCAGCAGGGCCCCCAATGAACGCGCCTGAATGCCTGCCATGCGGGCATTCAACTCCGCCGCGGCGCAGGCGTCACCCGTGGTGGGATCCAGTTCAAGCCAAATGCCTGTATCACCGGGGGGCAATTCGCCGCTGTTGGGGATTGAAGTGTTGTCCGGATGGTCCTCGTATTGAACGGAAGGGCCATAGCAGCCGGCATTAATGACTGCCTGGAAAAAAAGCTCAGGATCGAATGTACAAGCTGAAATGGAAGTCTCGGTCAAAAGATCATTGACCGCCGTTATCGCCGCGCCGTATCGGGAGCCGGTACTATCGGCCGGGACGGCCCTTGAAATGGCGCGCGACATACCACTGGTGCCTGCATCTGCATTCAAATCCAAGGGGGAGGCAACCGCCAGAGCGGTCGGAAATGCGGTCTGGGATGCGGTATCATCGCCACCGGTCGCCGGTCCCGATGAGGTGTCCCCACCCCCACCCCCGCACCCGATCATAACTGAAAGCGCCAGTGCCGCGAAGGCGCGCCGGAGCAATCCTTTCGATTGCCCAATGTTAAAAAATAATCCTACCGGTTGCATAATGACCCTCCATGAAAATAAAAAAAAGGACGATGGCAGCATCCGCGCAGCGATTGAAATCAACATCTACCGAATGACTATATCGACCCAATTTTCCGAAACAAAAGGGTCGGGACAAGTTTTTCGAAATCTATTTTTGGTTTTTTTCTGATTGAGGCCTGTCTGCACAGATCAATGGGAAGTGGGTTTGAAAATCAACCCATTTGACTGGTTGCTGCGATGAAAACTACGCCGAGTATGTCGGATTCTGGAGCGGGACCAGTCAGTACATGAGCAGCAATCCAAGGGCATTTTATATCTGCCTGCGGTTTGACGGCTGATCCTCTTTGCCCAATGTTGCAACATTGGGGCTTATAGACCGATGTCGGATAGATCAGGTCCGAGGTAGGTACGTTCGTTTTCTCCCAGCATATCCATGGATAGGCACATGATGGTCCAGATATGCACAACATGGTAGTCCCCCCCGTAGTATTTGCAGATATCTTCGAGTTGTCCGTGGCAGTTGTGACAGGGAACGACGACATATTTCGCCTCGGTTTTCATGATTTGATCATATTTTATCCTGCCGTAGGTCCGGCGTTGCTCTGAAAATCCGGCCTGCAAGGCTCCGCCACCGCCGCCGCAGCAGTAGTTGTTGGTGCCATGGGGAACCATGTCGATAAGATTTTCCGCGCCCACCAGGCTGCGGACCACGAAACGCAGGTCTTCGGCCGCTTCTTCGCGCAGCGTTTTGCGTACCAGGTTGCAGGGGTCCTGGACGGTAAACTTGATTTTCAGATCCTGGTTCCAATTTGTGTTGACTTTGAGTTTGCCCTCCCGGATCCAACGGGCATAAAGGCTGACAATGGTCGTGAATTCAAATTTGTGCGGGATTTTGAATTTGCGTAATCCCTCGTATATCGCGAAAAAGGAGTGGCCGCACTCGGTGTTGACCACCAATTCGCAGCCCAGGTGGTTGTCGATGTGGTATACGAATTCTTCAAGGATGTAACGCCAGCCCTCGTCATCGGCCAAAAACAGGCAGTAGTTTTCACCGGCCCACATCACCGAGGGGTAGGTCCAGTCGGCTCCAACGGCATTAAGAATTTTCCACAACGGACCCAGTTCGTCCGGCTCGGTGACCGGCTCGCGAGAGTTCTGGTTGAGTGCGATTTTGGCCCCCTTGCGGTCGACGGTAACCATCAGATCTTTAAATCGGTGGTCGGTTTCACGGATTTCTTTGGCAACATCTTCGACAGTCCAGACAAAGTCTTCGGTAGGCACGCCCATGGCGTTACCGGCGCGAATGTGGTTGTCGCAGGACCCCAGGATACCTTTGGGACGCTCTTCGCGGGGCCAGCCGGCCCGGATGCCATAAACCAGTTTGGGAATATCGATTTTCATGGGACATTCCCAGTAGCAGCGTGCGCACATGGTGCAGACCCAGGCCCATTCGCTTTTCTTCACTTCTTCGTCCATACCCAACAAGACCATGCGAATCAGCTTGCGCGGATCCATGTTCAGCTGTTCCGAGGCCGGACAGCCGCCTATGCAGGTGCCACAGGTCAGGCACATGTCCAGGTTGGCGGCCGGGACTGTTTCCAAGATCTGGTTTTTGAACTCGCAGTATAAATCGTTAAGTTCGATGGGGGAAGTCATTGCATTTTTCCTCCTATTGACATCTCGGGTTTGCTTTACGCCGCCTTTTTATTGTTTTTTCTTGCAACCTGGATTCTATCTTCGGGAGTCGGCGGCGGAACAGGCGCACCCGTGATCTTCGTCACGGCGCCAAATTTTGAAGAGCAGGCTGTTAAGCAAGTTCCGCATTTTATGCATTTTCCCTGATCAACGACATGAACCTGCAGTTTGGCGCTTACGATCGCATCGACAGGGCATCTTGCCGCACAGGACATACATCCCTGGCACTTTTCAGGATCGATCCAATACGATGGGGCTTTGAGAATTAATGTTTCTATTTCTTCTCCTGAAAAAAGATCTTTATAGGATTGGTGATCCGCCAACGCCGGATCATGCAGCGCCAACTTTTCTTTCTTTTTCAGCTTAATATAAGGGATAAGCTTTGTTACCTTTTCAAGTCTTGCCTGCAATTCATTTTCCTTTATCCCTTCGCTTTTACCGAGAGGTCCCAATTGCTCTATCTCTTTTGCGAATTCATTCATAATTGCGGCAAAGCGGATCCCTTCTCCGGCTGACACCCATTCCAGTCTCAATCTTTTAGGGTTGATCCCAATATACGCCAGCAATTTTTTACACAAACTTACCATGCTAAGTGCGTCGTAATTTCCTTCAGGATTGTAATGGCAGTCATTTATGTGACAGCCCCCGACAAACATCGCATCCGCACCGTTGGCAAAAGCCAGAAATATATGCTTAAGATCAACCCTGCCCGAGCACATCACCCTGATCAATTTAATATATGCGGGATACTGAAAACGGGAAACCCCGCAAAGGTCGGCCCCTCCATAACAGCACCAGTTGCAAATCATACCCAGCATCTTTGGTTCGAATTTGCCTTTTGAACTCATTTGAACTTTTCCTCCAATAATTATGGGATGAACGCTCGGTTGGCGTTATCAACCCCAATGTTGGGGTCAATTTACGGCAGCATTTTTACCACGTTTTAAATCGTGTTCTCTTTCGGTATTTTCAATACCTGCAAGTATCTATTTGCTTTCAACCATCTTTTTTATGCAACATTGTGATTCAGCCCAGCAAGAATTTGGCTGGCTATTTCTTCGTCCGTATAATGTTTTAGTTGTATGGCGCCTGTGGGGCATTTGGAATTACATAGGCCGCATCCTTTGCAGAGTACCGGAATGACCGATGCCGTTTTTCCCCGTTTTGTCTCCTGAAGCTGAACTGCCCCATAGGTGCAGGCCGGAGCGCACGCGCCGCATCCAATGCACATTTTTTTATTTACGGCGCATACGGACCCCGACGCGACGACAGTATCATTGGAAAGAAGCGTCAATGCCCGTCCGGCTGCTCCGTACGCCTGGCTGATCGATTCGGATATCAGCTTGGGATAATGAGCCATCCCGCACAGGTAAACACCTTCCGCCGCGAAATCCACCGGCCTTAATTTTACATGGGCCTCCTGGTAGAAACCGTCTGGACCTATTGCCAACTTGAATAATTTGGCGACTTCCTGGCTTCTAGCCGACGGGATTATTGCTGCAGCCAGCGCGATAATATCAGCGTCTATTTCAATTTTGGTGCCTAATAGATGTTCTGTTGCCGTGACCTTTAGGACAGTACGGCCATCTTCCAACCGGCCTCGCGCGACCACTGGTTTATCCGTGGGATCATAACGGATAAACCTGACGCCTCTATCCGAGGCTTCACGATAATAATCCTCTTTTATTCCGTAAGTTCTCATATCCCTGAAGAATATGTAGATATTCATCGCGGGATTGATTTCTTTTAGTTTTAACGCATTTTTAACCGACTGGCTGCGGCATATTCTGCTGCAATAATTTCGCTCTTCACATCTGGAGCCTATGCATTGAATCATTACAATGTTCTTTGCGTCAAAGATGCGCTCTTCTTTGCTGAAGATATTTTCTTCCAAATCGAGCTGAGTCAATATGCGTTCATCCTGCTCAAAAAAATATTCGGTCGGTCTATGGACATCGGCGCCTGTCGCGACAACAGCCGCACCGTGCTTTATGTTGGCTACGCCCCTATCCGATTTGATTTTTGTGACAAAATTTCCGACGTACCCTGTGACTTCCGTGATAGTTGCATCCATATAGACATGCACCAAGGGATGCCGGTAGACTTTTTCTATTAGATCAGACAGATATTTCCGAACATCCAGCCCTTCCAACGTGGCGCGGAGCCTTCGCGCAAGTCCGCCCAATTGCTTTTCCTTTTCAATCAAATGTACCTCGTGCCTCTGGTTTGCCATGGATAGGGCGCTGATCATTCCGGATATGCCTCCGCCGACGACGATCACGGCTTTATGAACAGGCAAATCGAATTCCCGGAGCGGTTCGAGATGGCAGGTGCGGGCCGCGGACATCCGGATGATATCCTTTGCCTTTTTAGTGGCCGCTTCTTTTTCTTTTGAGTGCACCCATGAACAGTGCTCCCTGATGTTGGCCATGTCATAATAATATGGGTTGATCCCTGCTTCACGCAGCGTGTCCCTGAACAACGGTTCATGCGTCCTTGGTGTACAGGCTGCCACGACAACGCGGTTCAGTCCTTTTTCCTGAATATCCTTCGCAAGCATGGCTGCCGCTTCCGTGGAACAAATAAACAGGTTTTCCTCGACATGGACCACATTGGGCAATGTCTTTGAATATTCTACCGTTTCAGGAACATTTACGATTCTGCCGATATTAGCGCCACAGTGGCACACGTAAACCCCTATCCTCGGTTCTTCCTGGGAAACATCCCTTTCCGGAGGATAGGCTCTTGGTTTTGATAGTTTCCCCCGTCGGTAAGAAAGGATTTCGCCGCACAGAGAAGCTGCACCACTCGCGGACAAGACGGATTCAGGGATATCCATCGGGCCTTGAAAGGCGCCGCTGGCAAATATTCCAGGTCTTGTTGTCTCCAATGGGTTGGACGGACTCGTGACGCAGAATCCATGCCGGGTCAGTTCGATACCGAATACATCTGCAAAGGTTTTAACATCAGCAGGCGGCGCTAATCCAACCGACAGGACAACCATATCGAATTCTTCTTCTTTTACGCCATTACCATTGGTTGAATACCGAAGGGTAATGTTTTTTGTCAGCGGGTCTTCTTTCACAATCGAGGTAAAGCTTCTTATAAATCGAATTCCCGGCAGCTTTTCCGTTCTCTGATAGAAGCGCTCGAAATCCTTGCCATAAGAACGGATATCATTATGGAATATTGTGCACTTAGCGTCTGCGTCATGGTCTTTTGTGAGGATAACCTGCTTTTGAGTGTAGGTGCAGCATACCGCCGAACAGTAGCTGTTGCACCCTTCGAGCTGATGTCTCGACCCTGTGCATTGTATCCATGCTATGTTATGGGGATGCTTTTTATCGGATGTACGCAGGATTTCGCCTTCGTAGGGTCCTGTGGCGCACAGGAGTCTTTCATAATCGAGCGCCGTCACGACATTTGCATACTCACCGTAGTGGTATTCTTCTCGATATCTGGGATCAAATGCTTCAATACCGGGGGCTAAAATGATGGCACCTACATGAATTTCAATAGTCTCCGGTGTCTGGGCAAAATCTATGGCATTCGTCTTGCAAACCCCTTCGCAAATACGGCATTTACCTTCTTTTAAATAAAGGCAGCTTTCATCGATATATGTGACCAGTGGGATTGCCTGGGAAAAATAGATGTGGATTGCTTTATTCCTGGATATGTGCTGGTTGAACGGATCAGGATACATCACCGGGCAATATTCCACGCACACCGTACAGCCCGTGCATTTGCTTTCATCGACATATCTGGCCTTCTTGGCAACCTTGACCGTGAAATCGCCCGCTTCTCCCATCACGCTTTCCACTTGCGCATAGGTTAATAGTTCTATATTGGGGTGCCTTTTACATTCCACGAATTTGGGAGATTCGATGCACATGGAGCAGTCGTTGGTGGGAAACGTCTTGTCCAGGTGAGCCATCTTGCCACCGATTGTCGGGGATTTCTCGATAAAGTAGACCTTGAAACCCGCGGCGCCCAGATCGAGTGCGGCCTGAATGCCGCTTATTCCGCCACCGACGATCATGACGTCTCCGAAGTTATTCTCATAGCGGCTTTTACAAAATTGGGGTATGTTTTCACTTGCTGCCATTTCTTTATACATCACTCAATTTCCTTCTAAAGACCAATTGCTGTTGTATTCAGCCGGGGTTGACTCCTATGTTGACTTGATTCTTCAGTTTTTTCCGTTTTATGCTGCCTGCCGGCCCCTACTCCATGATCCGCCCCTGAACAAATAGGGACAGTACCGGGCGAGCTGCGTTATCGGTTTTAAGCATTATTCTGCCCCGGTAGCTCCCCCGTTCCGACCTACGGTTGCTGATGATAATATGATAGATCCCTTTACGTTGTTCCATGTGGACATCAATATTTTCTGCCAAATGGTTGTCTATCTTTGTTGAAGAAATGCGAAATGGATATTTCGGATTCGAAGTGATCGTGGCTTCAGCTTGCAGCGCTTCGTCTTTTCGCCCGCGTAGAACAATGTGATTAGGTTCGATACGGGCGAACTGAACCGCAGGCCCGCTCAATTGCAGCTCAATACGGGGTTGGAGCGAATCGTTTGTGGAGACCATAATGATTTTATGGAAAATTCTTCCACCGTATCCATTTGTATTTCCCTTGACCACGATTTCATCCTGTGCGCCAGGGGCTATCACCCCCGGCCGTTGAGCAGTGGTGCAACCACAGCTGGTGTGGACATCAAGCACCTTCAAAGGAGCAGTGCCCTGGTTTTCAATAAGGAAGGCATGGGTAACCATTTCACCTTCAAGAACCTCATCGAAGGTGAACGCCTTTTGCGCCACAACGGCTTTGGGTGTACCGGATTGAGCCTGAATTTCAATTGACCCGGCGGCAGTTGAGTCAATTGTCTCTGCAAAAGAAAGGATTGCCATGCAAATAAAAATGGTGAAATAAAGTAAAATCTTTGTTTTTTTCATCATTGTGCCTTTTTCAGCGTGTTGGATGCCGGACTCACAGCCACGGCGCATACCTTGAGCTCGGGTATGCCACAGACCGGGTCAAGAGCCGAATGGGTCAAGCAATTGGCTGCCGCCACGGCAAAATGAAAGGGGATGAATACCGTTCCGGAGACAATTTTTGAGGTCACCGCCGCGCGTGCCTGGATCTCTCCCCTGCGGGAGGCGACCCGCACCATTTCGCCGTTTACAATCTTGATTTTGAATGCATCGGCCGGGGAGATCTCCACCCGGCATTCGGGAGCCCTTTCATTCAAATCCTCGCTTTTCATGGTCATGGTGCCGGTATGGTATTGATAAAGCAGCCTCCCGGTGGTCAAGATCAAAGGATAGTCTTCATCCGGAACTTCCGCTGGCGGTAAAAACGCCACTGTGTGGAACTTGCCTAATCCACGCGTAAACTTCCCGGCATGCAGCACGGGAGTCCCTGGATGATCCGGTGTGGGGCAGGGCCACACCAAGCCGTCTGTCTCAATCCGTTGGTAGGAAATTCCAGTGTAAGATGGGGTTACCCGGGCGATTTCATTAAAGATCGTCTCGGCGTCGGGGTAATCCATGACCGCCCCCATTCGGGCGGCCAGATCCGAGAGGATGCGCCAATCGTCCCGGGCTAGACCGGGCGGCGCCACGGCTTGGCGCACGCGTTGGACTTTACGTTCCGTGTTCGTGAATGTGCCTTCCTTTTCAGCAAAGCAGGTCGCCGGCAAGATCACATCGGCCAACTGAGCTGTCTCCGACAAAAACAGGTCCTGGACCACCAAGAACTCCAGATTCCGCAAGCTTTTTTCCGTATGTTTCAGGTCTGGGTCCGAAACCATGGGGTTTTCGCCAATAATGTAAAGCGCCTTGATCCGGCCGCTCATCGCCCCGGGGATCATTTCGGTGACCTTCAGGCCCTCGGCGTCGGGCAGGTTTGTTGTTTCCCAGAAGTCCTCCATTTTTTTCGTGATGGATGTTTCGGTTACCGATTGATAACCGCTGTATACGTTGGGCAGGCAGCCCATGTCACAGGCGCCCTGAACATTGTTTTGGCCCCGCAGGGGGTTGACGCCGCCGCCCACGATCCCCAGGTTGCCACAGAGCATCGCCAGGTTGGCCAAGGCTTTGACATTGTCGGTTCCGCTGCTGTGCTGGGTGATGCCCATGCAATAGACGATGTTGCCGGCAACGGCCCCGGCATAGATCCGTGCCGCAGTTTCGAGCTGATGGGCAGCAATGCCGGTGATGCTCTCCACAAAGGCCGGCGTGTATTTTTCCAGGGACTTTTTCAGATGCTCGAAACCTTCAGTGCGGGTTTGGATGAACGCCTTATCGAAAAGCGCTTCCTTGAGAATGACGTGCATCAGGCCGTTGATCCAGGCCACGTCCGTGCCCGGTCGCGGGGTCAGCTTTAAAACAGCATGGG
>JABDRH010000041.1 GCA_013041835.1 Desulfatitalea sp.
ATCAAAAACCATGCTGGCCGGTGCCGGGCTGCCGTGAATCAATAGCACCACCGGCTCATCCGGCACGGCGCCGGGACGGGTATCCACATATCGAATGTCGGCCGGGCCGCCGTTGCCCGGTGCCGCGGACAGCGTCAGGGAGTGCAGGCGCGGCGGCGCGGGCCAAGGGTCGGGCTGCAGTCGGCGTATGCCGTGAGAAACGAGCAGCAGTGCCAGATATATTGCGGCAAACCAGACCCAAAGCTTTCGGCCGCGCAATGGCTTAACCAGGAAGGATGACCGCATGATCCGGCACCGCCTCAATATCAGGCGGATGTATCACGGCGCCTTGTTTCACGCCGGTTGATCAAAGTGGAAGGTGCCGCACCGAAATCTTCGGTCGGTCTGATGCCTTGGGCGGTCAACAGCAAGAAGATGTTCTCCCGGATCAAGTTGATATCACTTGTGGAAGCCATTATCCTATTCCAATCGTCGGTGAATATCGCCAAAAACCGTTATCCTCATTTAGCCGGAATCTTCACGCGGGTCAACAAGCCGTCCCACCAACGCCACCCACTCGCCATCCTCGACCACATCCACGATGCAGCATCCGTGGGCTGCCATTTCTCGAGCCACCTTATCCCGCCAGGCCGTGATGATCCCCGAAGCGATCAGCACGCCTCCTGGGCGCAGCACTACCGGCACCTGATCCAGCAACTGCACAATGACTTCGGCCAGGATATTGGCCACTACCAGGTCGTGGATCTGCGTTTGTCCGTCCGCCAAGTGACCGCAGTGAAGCGCCCACAGTTGCCGGGGGATCTTGTTGCGCCGTATATTCTCCCGGGCAACAGCCACCGCCTGGGGATCGATGTCCACCCCGCTGAGCCGACCGGCGCCCAGCAGATACGCCGCAATCAGCAAGATCCCCGAGCCGGTGCCCACGTCGAGAACACTGTCGCCCGGCTGTATAAATTTTTCCATCATGCGTGCGCACAAAGCGGTGGTGGGATGGGTGCCGGTGCCGAAAGCCATCCCTGGATCGATTTCAATGATCCGCTGACCGTGGCGAGGGGTATACTCGCGCCAGGAGGGCTTGACCACCAGGGTATCGGTCATGGCTTCGGGATAAAAGAAATCCTTCCAGGCTTCGGCCCAATCCTGTTCATCCACCCTGTTGCAGGACAACGAATAATCGAACGGATGCCGGCCGGCCAGCGCTGCCAGGGCCGATGTCAGGTTCAGGCGGCACCCTTCATAGCGCGCGTCGGCGGGTAGATACCCGGTTACGGCCGGCGCGGCCGGCGGTGGTAGGGCATCGCTTCCCCAACCGTGTGGCGGGACCGCATTCGGATCATCCATCACCACTCCGGTGGTGCCGGCCTGATGAAACACGTCCGCGATCAACTCGGCGGTGAGCGCCGCGTCTTGACTCTCAAAGGTGACCTTGATCTCTATCCACTGCATTTGGATACCATTCATCCTGTCGTTACAGCCATGCCATTGACCGATGTCGCCACAGGCCACCCGCACCGTTTTTTGGGCGCTACCCCGAATCCGGCGCGTCGCGAAAAGCCGAATGCCGGCGCCACTCAAACAATGCAATGGCCGTCGCCGTGGCCGCGTTGAGAGACTCCACCGCCGGTAGAATGGGAATACGAACGGCTGCTTTGCGCCACCCATCGGGCAGGCCTTTGCCCTCCAGACCGGCCAGCAGACCAAAGGACGGTGGGAACGCCTTTTGAGTAATGTCGCCACCTTCGGCCGACAATGCGATAATCGGCAGGTGGCGGGAAAGTTGGTGCAGGGCCGGCCCCTGTCGCAGGACGACATTGGGCGTCATACCGCCGGCCGCGCGTAGCGCCTTGGGGTGATAGGGATGGGCGCTTTCGGCCAGCAGGATCACCTGGACCACCCCGAAAGCAGCCGCCGACCGGATCACGGCGCCGATGTTCTCCGGGTCCTGAAACGGCACCAGCAGGCTGCAACCCGGCGGAAAGCCCTCGTCGGCGCTCCAGGCGGTGATGTCCGGCGGTTGGAAGAGCAGCAGCGGACTGCGGGTGCCGAAACGGTCCAAGACCTGGAACAGCGGATCTGCCAATTGCCACCAGGCAAGGTGCGCCGGTGCGTGGTCCGGCGGGGGCGGCTGTCCGCCATGGGTCAGCCAAGCCTGGCAGCGTTGGGGATGACGGACGAGCAGTTCATTTACCTGGCGCGCGCCGGCCATCAAAACCGTTTCGCTCTTTTTCAGGCCCCGTCCGGTGAGTTTTCTTTTCAGGTGCTTGAAACGACTGTTCTGTTCGCTGGCCAGGGTCACCACCGGATGCCGCTGTGCAGCCCGGGCAGCCATGCTGCGAGGCGGCGCATCCAGCCGTTGAAACACCACCAGCCGACGCCGGTGAGCGGTTTGGCCGATGCGGTAGGCCTGATCGGCCACTAATTTATACTGCCGGCCGAAGCGGGTTAAGGCGATTTCGATCTCCTCGTCACAGGCCGGCCCCTTCATGAAGATCACCCGCCCCCCCTGCCGCAGGCAGCCTTCAATGCGCGCCAGTGTACGG
>JABDRH010000473.1 GCA_013041835.1 Desulfatitalea sp.
GGCCAGGCGGGTGAGAGCCACCTCCACGTCGCGCGAAGCCACCATCATCAGGTCGGCCAGTTCGTCGATGATGATGACGATGTAAGGCAGCGGCTTGGGCGGTTCAGTCTCCTGAGATTCATTCGTCGGCGCTTTTCCGCCCGAGATATCCCGTTCCAGCTTCTGGTTGTATTGGCTGATGTTGCGCGCCTTTTTCTCTGAAAGCAATTCGTAGCGCCGCTCCATCTCCTTGACGGCCCAAAAGAGCGCGTTGGTGGCCTTCTTGCTGTCGGTCACCACGGGTACAATCAGGTGGGGTATGCCGTCGTATGCCGACAGCTCGATGCGTTTGGGGTCCACCATGATCAGTTTGACTTCGTCGGGCGTGGCTTTGTACAAAAAGCTGCAAATCATGGTGTTCAACGCCACGCTTTTGCCAGCCCCCGTGGCGCCGGCAATGAGCAGATGGGGCATTTTGTCCATGGCCGCTGCCACGGGATGGCCCACGATGTCCTTGCCCAGGCAGAGGGTCAGTTTGGATTTGGATTTGACGAAAGTTTCGGCGGCCACGATCTCTTTGAAGCGCACGGTCTCACGATCGGCATTGGGCACTTCGATGCCGATGGCTGCCTTGCCGGGAATGGGTGCCACGATACGAATGCTGATGGCGCGCAGCGCCAGGGCCAAATCATCGGCCAGGTTAACGATTTTGTTGATCTTGACCCCCGGGGCCGGCGCATATTCAAAGGTGGTGATGACCGGCCCCGGCGTCACCGCCGCCACCTGTCCGCTGACGCCGAAATCCTCCAGCTTTTTCTCCAATAACTTGGACTGCATGCGCAGGTTCTCTTCGTTAATGGACTGGGGACGCGCTTCGGGATCATCAAGAAAAGCGACCGACGGAAGCTGGAAGGTTTCCGCATCGCGCATGAAGTCAAACAGCTTCTGCTGGTGCGCGGGTTTTGCCACAGGTTTAGGCACCGGGGGCGCCTTGATTTCGATCTGCCGGGCCGGCGATTCGGCCTGGCTTTTGATCTTGCGGGTGCGTTTTTTTGCCTTGGCGCGTCGTTCACGCCGCTTGATCAGGATTGTGCGCAAACGCTCGGCCAGCCGCAAAGCACTACCGCTGCACCGCCGGTAAAAGGCCGCCAATGAGAAACCAGTGGCCAGAATGAAGCCGATCAACCAGCCGATGCCAACGATCATGGCGCCGCCGGTCAGGTTGGCATACCGCACCATCAGGTCCTTGAGTGGTTGCCCCACCATTCCGCCGGCCAAAAACGTCCGGCCGAACAGGTCGTAAGTGTCTTGTTTAAACGCCAACAGACCGCCTGTGGTCAACAACAGCAACAAACCACCGGCGGTAATGTGCAGGACCGTTCGGCGGGCATCGGTCGTGAGAAACTGAATGCTGGCCAGAAGCAGCAATACCGGCACCCAAAAGGCGCCCAGGCCGAACAGACCCACCAAGGCGCCGGCCAGATGGGCGCCCAGCGTACCGAACAGGTTGTACACCGAACCACCGTCGCCCGTGCTGAGTATGGATGGATCGTTATGATGGTAGGATATCAGGCTGATCAGGCTGAAGACCACCATGAAGAAAAGGAGTATGGCGATGATCTCTTTTTTCATACTTCGACTACAAACGGCATGATGACCGGCCGCCTGCCAATGGTGAAGAAAAAATACTGCCGCAGGGCAGCCTGAATGCGCGTTCGGATGATTTCGACGCGGTTTGGCAGTTCCGGCGGCACATCTTCGACAATCTCCAGGATGACGCACTGGGCATCGTCGATCAGGTGGCCGGTTTCGGTTTCAAAGACAAACCCCTTGGACACCACGTCCGGACCGTAGATAATAATACCCGTCTCTTCGTCGAAAGCCATGTTGACCATTACCATGCCTTCTTCGGAAAGCACGCGGCGCTCTTTAAGCACGCTGCGGCCCACATCGCCCAC
Source organism: Desulfatitalea sp. (assembly GCA_013041835.1). Taxonomy (GTDB): domain Bacteria; phylum Desulfobacterota; class Desulfobacteria; order Desulfobacterales; family Desulfosarcinaceae; genus Desulfatitalea. Next base: position 1,938 of record JABDRH010000473.1, read on the forward strand.
GCCTTTGCCGTCGATAAGCAGTCGCCCGGTGGAAACACTCTCACCCAGGTGCATGCCGTCCGGCGATACCAGAATGGTTTGTCCGTTCTGCGCCAGGAAAACATTCTCCTTGCCGATGCCTTGCTGCTCGGCCAGGCGGGCATGTTGGACCAGATGGCGGTATTCGCCGTGGATGGGAATGAAATAGTTGGGCCGGGTCAGCCGGATCATCGTTTTCAACTCTTCCTGGTGCGCATGTCCCGACACGTGAATGTTGGCGATCTTTTCGTAGATCACGTTGGCGCCGCATCGGAAAAGATTGTTAATGATATTGGTGATGGCCTTTTCATTGCCGGGGATAAATTTGGAAGAGAGGATGACCGTATCGTCGGATTTGATTTTAATCTGGCGATGGGTGCCGGCGGACATGCGGGCCAGCGCCGACATGGGTTCGCCCTGACTGCCGGTGGTGACGATGATGACTTCATCGTCCAGGTAGTCATCGATCTGATCAATATCGATCTCCATATGTTCGGGAATACACAAGTATTCCAACTGCCGGGCGATATTGACCGACACTTCGATGCTGTGACCATTGAACAGGATTTTTCGGTTCGTGCTGTCCGCGATATCGACGATCTGCTGGATGCGCCCCACATTGGAGGCAAACAGGGCAATAATGATGCGGCCCGGGCAGCGGCGGCAGATACCAGCCAGCGCCTCGCCGAGGTCGCAGTCGGAAGGGGTGTGGCCAATGCTTTCCACGTTGGTCGAGTCGGACAACAGCGCCAACACGCCTTCATCTCCCAACTGAGCAAAGCGGTTCACATCGGTGTCCATGCCTTTCACGCAAGTATGTCCAAATTTAAAGTCCCCGGTATGGATGATCCGGCCGTAGGGAGTGTCGATGGCCAGAGCCACCCCATCCACCACACTGTGGCTCACACGAATGAATTCCACGCCAAAGGGGCCGATCTTAAGGGTTTCCCGGGGAGATACGGCATGCAGGCGGACGGCGTCCAACAGATCATGCGCTTGAAGCTTGTGGCGCACCATGCCCAGGGTAAAGGGGGTGCCGAACACCGGGGCTGGCACCTCCTTGATCAAGTATGGCAAAGCGCCGATATGGTCCTCGTGGGCATGGGTCAGCACAATGCCCGCGATTTGGCTGGCGTGCGCTTTGAGGTAACTCATGTCCGGAATGACGTAATCGACGCCCAGCATGTAATCTTCGGGAAACATCAGCCCCGCGTCGATGACGAACATGGTGTCATGGTAGGCCAGGGCCATGGTGTTGAGCCCGATTTCGCCAAGCCCGCCCAGAGGGATCAGCTTCAGCATGCACTGTCTCCTATTGGCCTGCCTCCATGGCTTGCACAATGGCCGAACGAACCGCCACCATCAGCTCAGGGACGGTTTTACGAGTATATTGGGCGGTATCAATGGGCGGCCGAATCACGATATGGGCGTCGCCCCGGCGAACAAGGGTCTTGCCCTTGGGCAGGATCTCGTGGG
>JABDRH010000474.1 GCA_013041835.1 Desulfatitalea sp.
ATATGACATTTCGTACCATGGCATATTCTTCGGATGACGAGCGCCATCCCATGGCCGTTCCGGTTCTGGTCAGCCTGATGGGGCATTTGCTGCTGTTGGGGATCATTTTGTATACACCCAAGCACGACGCCAAGGTTGATTTCAATCCGTCGGTCATCGATGTTCGCATGGTGGAGATGCCCGCCGCAAAATCGGAAAGTGTCGCCCCTGCGGCGATCGAGGCGGGCAAAACGGAACCGGACAAGAAAGCCGAGGTGAGCACCAAAGCCGATTCAGCGGTGCAGCGCAAGGCTGAAGTGTCGCTGGCCAAGCCGGCGCCCCGAAAGAAGACCGCTTTGAAATATGAAACGCTGAAATCCAAGCGGGTGTTGAAAAAGGCATTGGAGCGTATCGAGCAGAGGGTGCAGACCGAGCCCCCCAAACCCCTGGCGGATACGATCAAGCGGCTGCGGGACAAAGTAGAAGAACAGGGGCGCCCCGAAAACACGGCCCGAATCGGTGGTGAAGCGCCAGGCAACGGCACCGGAAGCAAAAGAGAAGGTGAGGTCATCGAGCTTTACAGGCTTGATGTGGCTTATGTCGTGAACAAGAACTGGGCTTTTTCAGAGCAGTTGGCCGGCGGCGGAGAGAACCTTTTGTCTGCCTTGACTTTCAAGGTGATGCCGGACGGTCGCATCGAAGATATCAGTTTCACGGATCGGTCGGGCAACGCCGTGCTTGACGAATCCGCCCTCAGAGCCATTATGAAATCGAGCCCGGTCAGACCCCATCCGCCGGAGATAAAACAGCCCTACGTCATTATGGGATTGCGTTTCGGCCCCAGGGGGATTCAGTAAAGGGCGACAGCGTCATTTGATCTTCATGGATACGATGAACGATTATAAACCATTTGCCAACGACGGCAGGCATACGATACCCTATGATGAAAAAGCGAAATATTCTCTCGACTACCGTGCTATTTGTGCTGTTCCTGTTGCTACCGGCCCGTGTTTCGGCGCAAGTCAAATTCATCGATCTGACCAATCCGTTTCTGCGCAAAATTCCGATGGCCGTACCGGTGTTCAAGGCCATGGGCGACAGCGGCGATGAAGCCCGCCTGGTCGTTGAGATCGCCGACCAGGTGGCTGCGATGCTGGAATTTACAGGTTACTTCGCGCTGTTGGATCGCGGTGCTTTTTTGTACGACCCGAAAAAGGGAGGCATCACCGCAGCGGACCTGAAGTTCGCCAACTGGACCGCGGTGGGTGCCGAGTTGTTGATCACCGGAGGGGTTCAATTCCAGGATGGGGCCTTGAATTTGGAAATGCGGCTGTTCGATACGGTCAAAGCCTCCTTGCTGATCGGCAAACGCTACAATGGAAGGCCGGATGACCAGCGGACCATCGTCAAACGGTTTTGCACCGAGGTGATTCATTTGTTGACCAAAAACCGCGGCTTTTTCAACAGCCGAATCGCCTTTATCTCTACCGGCAACGGCCATAAGGAACTGTATGTGTGCGAATTTGACGGCACCGGCGTTCAGCAAATCACCCAGAAAAAAAGCATCACCACGACGCCGGATTGGTCCTCGGACGGCCGTCACATGGCCTTTACCTCTTTTGCCCGGGGGGCGGCCCAAATATATGTGCATGATTTGGCCAGCGGTATCGAAACTCATTTTAGATACAGAGGGGTGCAAATATCGCCCCGCTGGGCGCCGGGGCGGTTTGAACTCGCGGCGACGCTGTCCTTTGCCGGCGACCAGGAAATTTATCTATTGACCGGCGGCGGTAAAATGATTAAAAGACTGACACAAAGCCCGGGAATCGATGTGGAGCCGAGTTGGTCACCGAATGGTAAAAGGATTGCTTTCGTCTCCAAACGGGCTGGAACGCCGCAGATTTACGTAAAGGATCTGGAGAGCGGCCAAACTTATCGGCTCACGTACCAGGGACGCTACAACACCCAGCCGAGCTGGTCCCCCAAAGGCGACAAAATCGCTTATTCATCCATGGAAAATGGACAATTAGACATCTACGTGATCGATATAGAAGGCAATCATCCGATTAAACTAACCCACAACCAAGGTGATAACGAAGCACCGACCTGGTCGCCCGACGGAAGCCTTATTGCTTTCAGCTCAACCCGTGAGGGTGGATCTCGGATATTCGTCATGACGGCTTTTGGAACGGATCAACGGCGTTTACTGGTTCTGCCCGGTAAGCAGAGTCATCCCAGATGGTCGCCTAACCTTACACCATAAGATGATGTGTCAACGGCTTTGAAAAAAGGAGGAAAAACATGAGGAGAAACATTTGGTTGGCAATGTTGTTGGTATTTATCGTCCCGGCCATGCTGCTTACGGTGTCTTGCGCCAAAAAAGAAATGGCCGTGGAGGAACCGGTGGTACAGGCAGCCCCGGAACCTGTGGTTCAGGAACCGGAACCGGTAGTCGAAGAGCCCTCCGAGGAGATCGGCCCGAGTGAGGAAGAGCTCAGGGAACAAGCGCGGGCGGCAGCCGAGGAGGCGGCCCGGCAAGCGGCCCTTGGCGCTTTCACGCAACAGCACATTCTCTTTGCCTTTGACAGTTCGGCGTTGACCCCGGCTGCCCAGCAGATTCTCAAGATCAAAGCCGAACTCATGATGGCCAACACCGGAATCAATGCCACCATCGAAGGGCATTGCGACGCGCGCGGCACCGAAGCCTACAATATTGCATTGGGCGAACGTCGCGCCGAGGCGGCCAAAACATTCCTCGTGGACCTGGGCGTAGATCCCAGACGCCTGACCACCATCAGTTACGGAGAAGAAAGACTGCTGGAGTTGGGGAACACCGAAGAGGCTCACGAAGCCAACCGGCGCTGCCAGTTTCTCATCGATTAACCTTTTGCGAAGTGCTACGGGCGCTCCGGCGTTCGTAGCACTTCCACGCAACCGGCGGTCGATAGCGTCACACCGTGATCGGCGGTTCCACCAGTTGCTGATCCTGCACGAAAAATGTTATCAAAATACCGGAATCGGCTTGGCGACCCGGCTGAGTTCCTTCCCGCGACATCATGAGACATTCCGCAAAACCAATAGTGGCCATTTTCCTGCTGGCATGTTTGACTGCATGCGCCAGTCAAAAAGACGTCCTGATCCTGGATGAACGTCTCAGCTTCATGGAACGTCAAAACCAGGAATTGAAACGTCAAAACCTGGAATTGCAAAAGCAATTGGCCAAGGAGCTCGAACAGATCGGAGAATCCCGGAAGAGTTCCGAAACCCAATTGAGAAGCAACTATGCCAGCATGAACGCCAATCTCGGCACCGCCCAGGAGCAGGTGCTTGTCCTGACCGGTCGCATTGAAGAAATCTCCTTCAACTTGGAAAAAGCGGTGGCCGATGAAAAACAACAACAGGCGAACATTGATGCGATTAGTGTGCTGGCCGCCAAGATTGACCAACGACTGAAAACGATCGAGCAGTACCTTAACCTGGCCGCAATGGATGGGACCGCACATCGCGGGCCTGATGCCCAAGGCGTTTCAAAGGACAAGCAAGGCGCCGTCAGCACCGTTGATCAGATGTATGCCGATGCAAAGCTGGCTTACGACGAGGGCCGGCTGGAAAAGGCACGGCAAGGCTTTCAACAACTGCTCGAGACTTATCCGAAATCTTCCCACGCGGATAATGCGCAATTTTGGATCGGAGAATCCTATTATCGTGAAAAATGGTATGAAAAAGCCATTTTGGAGTACCAGGCCGTCATCGAAAAATATCCCAAAGGCAACAAGGTGACGGCCGCCATGCTCAAGCAGGGAATGGCTTTCCTGCAAATCGGAGATCAATCCAATGCCCGTCTGATCCTCAAAGAGCTGCAGAAAAAATACCCCAAAAGCAATGAAGCCAAAATCGCCACCAAGAAGCTTCAGGAATTCTAAACCGACGAACGTATTTTACCTTTTGGGTATCACTTTTACCTACTATTGCGGATCATCATGACCCCAAAGAAGATAAAGGTCCTGGGCATCGATCCCGGTCTGGCGGCTACCGGCGTGGGCATCGTCACCGGTCGCGGTCTTAAAATCGACGGTTACGCTTACGGCGCCATAACGACATCACAAACCTGCCGATCGGGTATGCGACTGGAAAAGATCTACAATCGCCTGCTGCAAATCATCAAGGAAGAAAAGCCCGATCTGATGGTGCTTGAAGAGGCTTTCTCCTTGGAAGCCTACCCCAAGTCGGGCATTGCCCTTGGCAAGGTGTGCGGCGTGATCCTGCTGGCCGGTCAACAGGCCGGTTGCACCGTCAAGGAAGTGGCCGTGCGCGAGGCCAAGCAGGTGCTTACGGGAAACGGCAATGCCGGCAAGGAGCAGTTAGAGAAGGCGGTGCGCCGTGCCCTGGATTGTGAAACGCCTATTCGCCCCTATCATGCATCGGATGCCCTTGGGCTTGCGCTCATCGGTCTCTTCCGCTATGGTGGATATCGATCCATTGAAAGCTTATGTGCCTGAGATCAGTGCGTGCCGCCACCGCGTACCGTCTTGCCGGGTGAGACCTGGAAAGAGGAATTCATGATCGCCTATATCGAGGGCCGGCTTTTAAAAAAGGATGAAGACCGCATTCTGCTGTTGGCCAATCAGGTGGGATATGAAATTATCTTGCCCGCCTTTGTTTGCGAAACCTTGAATAGCAAACAAGCGGGAGACCAGGTCGCCCTATTCATTTACTACCATCAGACCGAGCGTCAGCCAAAACCTGTCCTTATCGGGTTCAATCTCGAAGCGGAAAAAGAGTTTTTCCAGATTTTCATCTCTGTGGATGCCGTGGGGCCCATGAAAGCCGTCAAGGCGTTGACCATACCGATCCGCGACATCGCCGATGCCATTGAATCCAATAATCTGGATTGCCTCAAGCGCCTGAGAGGCATTGGGCCGCGCACGGCGCAGAAGATTATCGCGGCCCTGCAGGGCAAGGTAAGCAAGTTCTCATTGATCCGCAAACTCGATGTGCCCGAAGCACCGCAACGCGAAGATTTTCAACAGCCGGTTCTGCAAGTTTTGGTCGATCAACTTGGACATAAGCCGGTAGATGCCAAGCGCATGATTTCGCAGGCCCTTGCGCGAAACAGCGCGATTCAGACACCCGAGGCGCTGTTCGATGAAGTTTATCGCGGAGAGCGGGAGTAATCGGACATGAGCAGTGACACCCTGAAACGCGGTGATCTCAAGGGCATTGTGGATGAAGCGTGCCAGGTGCAGGACCAGGCCCCGGAAATACAAAGTTTGCGACCCGAACGGCTGGCCGAGTATATCGGCCAAAAAGAGGTGGTCGACACGCTCAAGATTGCCATCGAAGCCGCCTTGCTTCGTGCAGAACCCTTGGAACATGTGATTTTTCATGGCCCACCCGGCCTTGGCAAAACCACACTGGCGCATATTATTTCAAAGGAGATGAACGGGCGTTTGACCGTGACTTCAGGTCCGGCCTTGGAAAAAGGGGGAGACCTGATCGGCATCCTGACCCATCTGGAGGACGGCGATATCCTTTTTATCGATGAAATCCACCGCTTACCCAAAACCGTGGAAGAATTCCTCTATTCGGCCATGGAAGATTTCGCCGTGGACTTTGTCTTTGACAAAGGCATCCATGCCCGAAGCCATCGCTACCGTCTCAACCGTTTTACGCTGGTGGGCGCCACCACGCGCGTGGGGCTGCTGTCGGCGCCGCTGAGGGACCGCTTCGGCCTGTTTCGCAATCTGGATTTTTACCGGACAGACGATCTGGTGCAGATCATTCAACGCTCGGCGGACATCCTGGAAGTGACCGTCGACGATGAAGGCGCGCGTTCCCTGGCCGAAAGATCACGCGGCACCCCGCGTATTGTCAACCGACTGCTCAAGCGTGTCAGGGACTATGCCCAGGTGCGCGGTGACGGCCGCATCAATAAGGCTCTCGTCGAGGCCGCCCTGGCCCTTGAAGGGGTAGACGCCGAAGGGTTGACGCGTCTGGACCGGCGTTATCTCAAGACCATTATCGACTATTATCACGGTGGACCGGTGGGCATCGAAGCCATTGCCGCAACATTGCAGGAAGAAGCAGACACCTTGGTGGACGTGGTCGAGCCCTTCCTGTTGAAAATCGGCATGGTGGTGCGGACCTCATCGGGGCGCAAAGCATCGGAAATCGCCTTCCGGCATCTGGGCTATGCGGTTCAAAAGAAGATCTTGTGATCCCAACAGCGGCTAAAGACATGCGTGTTATTACACTATTGACGGATTTCGGCCTGGCGGATGAGTATGTGGCCGTGATGAAAGGCGTGATGCTGGGAATCAACCCGGATGTTCGCATTGTAGACATCAGCCACCTTATCGAACCCCAGGATTGCGACAAGGCCGGCCGCATGCTCAAGGCCGCGTACCGTTGGTTCCCCAAGGGCACCATCCACCTGGCGGTGGTGGACCCCGGCGTGGGTAGTGCGCGCGACATTCTCGTGACCGCGCATGATGAACACGTGTTTATCGCGCCGGATAACGGTGTGCTGACATGGGTATGGGAGACCGGCGACACCCGGGCGATCGTTCGGGTGGAAGATCAACGCTTTTTCCTGCAACCGGTGAGCGCAACGTTCCATGGCCGCGACATCTTTGCGCCGCTGGCCGCACAAGTGTCATTGGGAGCGGATTTGAATACGCTCGGATCGTCACGGTCCGCCGACCAAGTCGTCCGGCGGCCGGCTCCCAAAGCCCAAACCGCTGATGAGGAAATTCTCGGTCAAATCGTCGATTGGGACCATTTCGGCAACCTGCGCACCAATATCGAAGCCGACCAGCTTGCGTCCTTGGGGGCACGCGCGGGTCTGGCAGGGCTGCTCGTTCATGTGGGCATGCATCGCATCCGTGGCGTGTCACACACTTACGCGGATAATGCCAATGGTGAGCTGACCGCCCTTGTGGGCAGCCGCGGCCAATTGGAAATCGCCACCAACGGGGGCAGCGCCCGGCAATTGACCGGCGCGGGGGCAGGCACCCGGGTATGCATCAGGCCAACCGGACACCTCCCGTCAACTCAATGGGCAACGCGTTATGATGAGAAATAAAAAGCAACGATCAGAGTCTATTTTGGCAACCAAAGGTCGGCGATACTGGAGTGTGATGCTTGTCGGCGAGCACGGACGGGTGATCCCTTTTCGACACTTCAAATCATTTGCGATCGCAGTTGCTGGCATCACCCTGGCCAGTATCGCATCCCTGGCCGTTTTGGCATGGCTTTACGTGCAACAGGGGCGCCGTATCGACGATCTCCAAAAAGAGATTTCCGAAAGCCAGCAGCAGGCCGAAAAATATAAAAATGACTATGAAATGCTGATCGCAAGCCAAGCGATCAAGGCGGCGCCTACCAAAATTGATACTGAAAAAAACACAGCCGTGCAGCCAGTTGAAACAGTGGACGTCAAAAAGCAGGCACCCGTCGAAACGGTTTCAAAGACACCACCGACGGCGGCCAAGCCCCCCAAACCGGTCCCCAAGCAGGCGCCTGCGCCGACAAAAATTCAATGGCGTGCGGATATACGCAATTTCGATACAGCTTACAATCCGGCGCGCGAAAGGCTGACCACACGTTTTCAGATTTATAACATCTCTGTGCCCAAATCGCCTTTGGTCGGACGCGTCGTGATCGTCTTCAAAAGCAACGATGATCCGCCCATCAAATGGATGGCGGTGCCCTACGTACCGCTAACGGGTGGAAAACCTGCGGGTGATACAGGTAAAACCTTTAAAATAAGCAATTACCGCACAATGGTCTTTACGGCCAACCAGCTAAAGCCACCTTTTGCCTATGATACCATCACTGTTTTCGTCTATTTGACTGATGGACGCCTGATATTAGCCCGGGATTTTGAATTTAAAGTCGAGCTCCCCGAAACTCAAACGCCATCTTCATCCTCTCCTGCTGAGACGCCGCTTGAATCGATTGCCACCGAAACGGCCCCTGAAGACCAGGAACCACCGGCTTCCAATGGTGAAAAGGCAGCGAACAACAGCGCCAAGGGTGTGGAACCGGAAGTCCAAGCCGTTGAACCGTCCCAGACCCCCGACGTTCGATCGGATGTGCCCGGTACCGGCCCCATGCTTCCGGCGCCCGGCCCAAAGGACGAAGCGGCGACATCTGATGAAATGAACAGCACACCGCAGCCTGGCGCACAATCGGAAGGAGAATGAAGTGAAATCAGATCAGAAAAAGTTTTCGATCATCGATGAAGGGTTTACTGTGGAAGGTATGGTGACGGGAAAGGGGCGCCTGGTGATCAAAGGCACGGTCAAGGGGTCTGTTTCCGGCGACAATGTGGTGATTGCCGAAGAAGGCGCCGTCTATGCCGAAGCCCGGGCCAATGTGATGACCATCGGTGGCAAGTTCGACGGGCAGATTGAAGTGGAAAAAGAGTTGGTGATCCTGTCCACTGGAAAGTGTTCGGGCCAGGTCAAGTGCTACGACTTGGTCGTGGAAGCCGGCGGCATTCTCAACGCCGCCGTGAATAGCCAGATACCGAAAAGCGCGCGCTGACGCATCCATCCGCGGCGCCGGAGGACACGCCATTTGCCCAAATGTTGCAATATAGGAGGTCATCCTGTTCCGCGACACTCGTCCAGATAGGGGCGAATCGTGGCCGGATGGTTCCGGAAAAGATCAAAGGTGACCTGCTCAAAAGGCAGACCGGCGGCTTTTTTGACCACCTCGAACAACGCCAGGTAGTTCATTAAAATACGATGCTTCCAGTCCAGACCCAAGACCTCGGCCGCCTTGCGGATCGCCGCTTCAGAGCCTTCGATCTCCAGAAAGTGACCGAAGGGCAGGGTATCGA
>JABDRH010000042.1 GCA_013041835.1 Desulfatitalea sp.
CCCGGTTGGAGCGTGGCGTAATGACCAGCCGCACCGGATCTTCGCTGTCCGACTCGTCCCTGATATCGGCCACCAGGGGCAGCTTTTTGGCGGTGATTAAAGCCGCCGTCTGCTCGATGATCTTCAGCGGCGATGCCTGGTACGGTAGGGCAGTGACAACAATGTCACCATTTTCCATAACCCAGGTGGCCCGCATGCGAATAGCGCCTCGGCCGGTGCGGTAGCTCTCCAGGATATCGTCGCGAGGCGTGATGATTTCCGCGCCGGTGGGAAAATCAGGCCCCTGAATGTGCTCGCATACGGTTTCCAGCGTGGCTTTGGGGTTATCAAGCAGCGCAACGCAAGCAGCGACGACTTCCCTGAGATTGTGGGGCGGCACATCGGTGGCCATGCCCACCGCGATGCCGCTGGCGCCGTTGAGCAGTAAGTTGGGCAGCCTTGCGGGCAGGGTCAGCGGCTCGGAGAGGGTACTGTCGAAATTGGGCCCCCAATCCACTGTGCCCAGGCCCACTTCGGCAAGCAGGGTATCGGCATAGGCGGACAAACGCGCTTCGGTGTAACGCATGGCGGCAAAGGATTTGGGGTCGTCGATGGACCCCCAGTTGCCCTGCCCTTCAATCAATGGATAGCGGTAGGAAAAGGACTGGGCCATGAGCACCATGGCCTCGTAGCAGGCCGTATCGCCGTGGGGATGAAACTTGCCCAAGACATCGCCCACGGTGCGGGCCGATTTTTTGAACTTGGCCGTGGCCTTGAGCCCCAACTCGGACATGGCGTAGAGAATGCGGCGGTGGACCGGCTTGAGCCCGTCGCCGATAAAGGGCAAGGCTCGGTCCATGATCACGTACATGGCATAGTTGAGGTAGGCGTTTTCAGCAAACAAATGGATGGGCGTCGACTCCGCCTGGGTTTCCTTGACTGACAAGTCCATATTTTAACCTCCTAGATCGTCTCCGCCCGATCGCCTTTTCGGGCCAGCCAAAGCTTGCGTTGATCGGTGGCCTTTTTCGCCAGCAGCATGTTCATGAGGGTATCCACCTGGCCGGCGTCGCCCAAATGGTATTCCAGGCGCATCAGGCGCCGTGTGTCCGCCGCCATGGTGGTTTCACGCAACTGGGCCGGGTTCATCTCACCCAGCCCCTTGAATCGCTGGATGCCGGCCTTGGACCGTTTATCGGCATGTTTGAGGATATCCTCCTTCTCATACTCATCCAGGGCGTAAAAGACCTGTTTGCCGATATCGATGCGGTACAACGGCGGCAAGGCGACGTAAACATGCCCCCGGACCACGAGAGGCCGGAAGTGCTTCAAAAAAAGAGCGCACAACAGCGTGGCGATATGCAGTCCGTCGGAGTCGGCATCAGCCAGGATACAGATCTTGTGGTAACGTAGTCCGCTGATGTCCGATGCGCCGGGGTCCATGCCCACGGCCACGGCGATGTCGTGGATTTCAGCCGACGAAAGCACGGCATCGGAGCTGTCTTCCCAGGTGTTTTTGATCTTTCCGCGCAGCGGCAGAATCGCTTGGGTGCGCCGGTCCCGGGCCTGCTTGGCCGATCCGCCGGCCGAGTCGCCTTCCACCAGGAACAGTTCACAGCGGGCCGGGTCCTGTTCGATGCAGTCGGACAATTTTCCGGGCAGCATGGGACCGGCCACCGCTTTCTTTCGGGCCACGGCCTTGGAGGCCTTAAGCCGCCTGCGGGCGCTTTCAACGGCCAATTCGGCAATGGCTTCACCGATGGCCACATGCTGGTTCAGGTAAATACTGAACGCGTCTTTCACGACTCCGGAGACAAACGGTGTACACTGCCGCGACCCCAGGCGCTCCTTGGTCTGACCGGAAAAAAGGGGATCGGTCAGTTTGACCGACAGGACGTAGGCGCAATTTTCCCAGATGTCGTCCGGCGCCAGCTTGATGCCCCGGGGCAGCAATTTGTGAATCTCGCAAAACTCGCGCAAGGCAGCCAGCAATCCGGCGCGGAAACCGTTGACATGCGTGCCGCCCTGGATGGTGGGGATCAGGTTGCAGTAGCTTTCGGCCGGAATCTGACCAGGCGCCGTGACCCAGGTAACGGCCCAGGCCACCTGCTCCTGCTGCCCTTCGAACATGCCGGCAAACGGCGGATGAGGCACCGCCTCGCGATCCTCCAAGGTTTGCAGCAGGTATTCCTCCAGGCCGCTTTCATAGTGCCAGGTTTCCAGGTCAGCCGTCTTCCGATCTTCGAAGCTGACGAAAAGGCCCGGGCAAAGCACCGCCTTGGCCCGGAGAATATGTTTCAGGCGGGAGATGGAGAAGCGAACCGTGTCAAAATACTTCGGGTCGGGCCAAAACCGCACCGAGCTTCCGCTGCGCCCCCGCGCCGCCTTGCCCACTTCGGTCAATGGCTGCACCGTATCGCCGCCCTCAAAGGCCATGGCATACTGCTTGGCGTCGCGCAGCACTTCCACCTCGCACCGTTTGGACAGTGCATTGACCACTGAAACGCCCACGCCATGCAGTCCGCCGGAGAAACGGTAGTCTTTGCCCGCAAATTTGGCGCCGGCATGCAGGCGCGTCATGATCACTTCGACGCCGGACACCTTTTCCGTTGGATGCAGGTCCACCGGCA